>NZ_JARESU010000006.1:0-193005 GCF_046027075.1 Paraburkholderia sp. RL18-085-BIA-A
GGGTAACGGTGGCTCCGGAAACGGCGGTAGCGGCTCGGGCAACGGTGGTCCCGGAAACGGCGGCAACGGCGGCAACGGCTCGGGCAACGGTGGCCAAGGCAACGGCGGCAACGGCGGCCCCGGCGGCTCCGGCAACGGCGGCCAAGGCCACGGCGGCGGTTTCGGCGGCGGCTTCGGATCAGGCCCCGGCGGCGGTTTCGGCGGCGGCTTCGGCGCAGGCCACGGTGGTGGTTACGGCGGCGGCCATGGCGGTGGTCACGGCGGCGGCAACCACTAAAGCGAAGCAGTACTTCCCGCAAGAAGAAGCGGAGGCCGGCAACCACCGGCCTCCGCCCCAAAACCAGGCCGAACGAACAGGAAGGAGTGGACGGCCCCCGTCCACTCACCTCACCCCAGCACCCAACTCAATCACCCGCTCCTGCACCACCAGAAACACCCTCTCCCCAGCCACACGTCCTTCTTCGCGCGCTCCGCCCGTAAAGCTTCCAAAAGCCGGCAACACGCCACACTCCGTACCGAACCGGAAACACGGCGCCCGCACAGAATCGGTCCGCGTCGAGATCCGATAAACCGGATGCAGATGACCCGCAAGCACATACGCACCCTCAACCCGTTGCGGTTGATGACACAACGCCCACGGCCCAATAAGCCAGGGCTCCTGCACATACTCGACACCCAACGTCCCCGGCAGCGCACCCGCATGCTGGTCGTGATTGCCTTCCACCAGCACCACCCGCAGTCCCGCATGCCGCACGCGCCACGCATGCAACGCATCAAGCGTCTGCGTCGCATGCGACTCGCGCGCGTGCAGCAGGTCGCCGAGAAACACGAGCATGGCCGGTTCGAATTCGGCGATCAGAATATCGAGGCGCATCAGATTGTCGGCCGTCGAACCGACCGGCACCGGGATGCCGCGCGCGCGAAACACCGCGTCCTTGCCGAAATGCGCATCGGCGACGAAGAGGCAATGCAGCACCGGATCGAAACACGCCCGCAAGTTCGACAATACAAGTGGATGCCCGGCGATCTCGACGGTCAACGAAGCAGGCTTCATTTGCGCGCCGCCTTTTCGAGTTCGGCGAGCATCCGCTCGACGCGATCCGCGAGCTTCTCGGTGCTCACCTTCTCGCGCAAGCGTCCGACGATCAACGGAAACGCAAACGGCGTCGGCTTCCTGGGCCGGTTCACGACGACGCGGCTCGCGTTCATGCGTTCGAGCGCGATGCGAATGCGCTGCGCGTCGAGTTCCTGCAACAGCACTTCGTCATCGGCCTGATCAAGCAGCAGGTTGCCGCTATCGTGATTGCGGAAGATCTCGTAGAACAGCCCGCTCGACGCCTGCAACTGCCGCGCGCTTTTCTGCTGTCCGGGATGTCCTTGAAACACGAGTCCCGACACGCGCGCAATCTCGCGAAAGCGCCGCATCGAGAGTTGGGAAGAATTGAGGCTCGCGAGAATGTCGTGCTCCAGTTCGTCGAGTGAAAGCAGGCCGCCTTGCAATTGCGCGGCCCAATCGAAGGGTTGCGCTGAGAGCAGTTCGAACCCGTAGTCGTTCATTGAAATCGAAAAGGTGCCGGGCTTTTCACGCGAGGCACGCCATGCGAGCAATGCACCCAGGCCGACATGCGCGGTGCGCCCGGCAAACGGATAGCAGAAGAAATGATGTCCCTCGCGCGATTTCACCAACTCGACCGCCAGCACGCCAGGCTCGGGCAAAGCCGACCACTTCTGCTGCAATTCGAGCAGCGGCCGTACCGCGCGCATTTCGGGCTCGTCGTAGATGCCGGCGGCGGCGCGTGCGAGCATCGTCAACGTGGCGTCGGCGAGTTCCGACGACAGCGGCATGCGGCTGCCCGCCCATTGCGGCATCGCTCCCCGCGATGAAGTCGCGCGACGTACCCACGCGGTCATGTCCTGCACGCGGATCAATTCGAGCGCGCGTCCGCCGAAGGTGAAAATGTCGCCGGGTTTGAGCCGCGAAATGAACGACTCCTCGATCGCGCCGATTCGCCCGCCCGACAGATAAGCGACATTCAACGTGCCGTTCGCGACGATCGTGCCAATGTTGTTGCGATGCCTGCGCACCAGGTCCTCGCGCGGGACACGGTACAGTCCGTCGCTTTCGCGTACCACGCGGTGATAGTCGGGATATGCGCGCAGCGCCGCACCGCCGCCTTCGACAAAACCGAGCGCCCAATCGAACTCCGCTTGCGTCAGTTGCCGGTACGCGTAGGTGCCGCGAATTTCACGGTACAGCTCACGCGCGTCGAAGCCGCCGCCGATCGCCACGGTGACGAGATGCTGGACCAGCACGTCGAACGGTTTCTCCGGCGTTTCGCGGCCTTCTATCCGGCGCTGTTCGACGGCCTCGCGCGCGGCGGCGGCTTCGACCAGTTCGAGCGCATGCGTCGGCACGATCGTCACGCGCGACGGACGTCCCGGCGCATGCCCCGAGCGTCCCGCGCGTTGCATCAAACGTGCGACGCCCTTGGGCGAGCCGATCTGAAACACGCGTTCGACGGGCAGGAAATCGACACCGAGATCGAGGCTCGACGTGCACACCACTACTTTCAGCAAGCCGTTTTTCAGTCCACGTTCGACCCACTCGCGAACTGCCTGATCGAGCGAGCCGTGATGCAGCGCGATCAGCCCGGCCCACTCGGGCCGCGCTTCGAGCAGCGCCTGGTACCAGACCTCGCACTGCGAGCGGGTGTTAGTGAAGACGAGCGACGTTTGCGCGTCGCCGATCGCGTGGGCCACCGCGCCGACCTGGCGCATGCCCATATGACCGCCCCACGGAAAGCGCTCGATGGTCTCGGGAATCACCGTATCGACAATCAACGTTTTGGGCAGCGCTCCATGCACGCTGACGCGCGGCGTCTTCACGGGCGCGAGCAATACGTCGGCGGCGAAGGCGAGGTTGCCCAGCGTCGCCGACAAGCCCCACACCTGCACATCGGGCCGCCAATGAACGAGACGCGCGAGCGCGAGCTGCGTTTGCGTGCCCCGCTTGTTGCCAAGCAGCTCATGCCACTCGTCGACGATCACGAGGCGCACGTGTGCGAGTACTTCGCGCGCGTCGGGCCGCGTGAGGATCAGTGTGAGGCTTTCGGGTGTCGTCACGAGCGCCGACGGCATGCGCCGGTTCTGCCGCGAGCGTTCGGCCGATGACGTGTCACCGGTACGTAATCCGACGCTCCATGGCACGGCAAGCTCGACCGCCGAACTCTGCAACGCACGCGCGGTATCTGCGGCGAGCGCGCGCATCGGCGTGATCCACAGCACCGTGAGCGGCTCCGGCTGCGTGCGCGGAGCGCGCTTTCGCGCCGGCGATTGTGTGGCCGCGAAGGCGGCCAGCGCGCCGAACCACACGGCCCACGTCTTGCCCGCGCCGGTGGTGGCGTGCAGCAAGCCGCTCGCGCCTTGGCCAATTTCCGCCCAGACTTCGCGCTGAAATTCGAATGGCTGCCAGGGGCGTGCTTCGAACCACTCGTTGAGTTTGTCGGCGAACGGGCGGCGCGCGGCGGCCTCGTCGAGTGTGAAGGGGATCGGCTCGAAGGGCGGCTCGCGTGCGTCGAGCCGTGCCTGCTGCTCGCGGCTGCGCGGAATCCGACGCGGTCGGGGCGCGCGGCGTGATGCGGCCACGGCAGTGGACAAGGGAACGACGGGCTCGTCGGAATCAGCCGGTTCGGTCATCGAAAGTACTCTTTGGAGTCGGAGTCACGTGTCGATCAATGGCTCGCGGGGATCTCTTGTGTGGACTGCGGAACCGTGCCGGTGGTTCACGTCCGCAGGTTCGCACTTACTTCGCGGGTGCGGTCCGTCCGTGATTAAATGCCGGGGCTTTGCTCGCGCACATTCCTGCCTTGAATCCGCGCGGGCGCATTGCAACGACTCATTGATCATGGAGTTCGCGTTGAATCATTCACAGGCATCGCTGCCGCAGACGTCATTGCGAATCGCAGCCGCGCAGGCACAACCGGTTTCCGGCGACGTGGCGGCCAACATCGCCAGAACGGTCGAACTGACCGATCTCGCCGCCGGGCACGGCGCGAAGCTGGTGGTTTTTCCCGAAAAATTCCTAAGCGGCTATGAACCGGATCTGATTGCCAACGACCCCGCGAAGTACGCGTTCGACGCGCACGATCCGCGGCTCGAACCGATTCGCGCGATCTGCGGTGAGCGCGAGATCGCGGTGATCGTCGGCGCGGCGACGCGCGATCAGGGCCACCCAGGTGCTCTCCACATTTCGTCGCTGATTTTCAACCGGTCCGGCGATCAGATCGAGCCGTACCACAAGCAGTACCTCTTTAGCAGCGAGTCCCGCATTTATCAGCCGGGCTCGCAAGGCTGCATGCTGCTGGAACTCGACGGATGGCGGCTTGCTCCCAGCGTATGCTACGACTCGGGCTTTCCAGAGCACGCGCGGCTCGCGGCGGTCAACGGCGCGCACGCGTATCTGGCGAGCGCGCTCTTCAGCGCGAAGACCGGCTATCACCAGTCGCGCATCTGGTTCCCCGCGCGTGCTTTCGACAACACCATATACGTGCTGCTGTCGAATCATGTCGGCACGACCGGCGGCTGGGCCGCGTGCGGCGCGAGTGCGATCTGGAATCCCTACGGCGACGTGATCGCGCAAGCGGGCCGTGATCGCGACGAAGTGATCACCGGGCTACTCGATCCAGAAGTGCTGGCCGACATCCGTGAGCGAGAAACGGTGCTCGCGGATTTCAATGCGCGGGTCGAAGCGCCGGCGGCGGGTCGATGCGTGGTGCAAAGCCTCGACTAAAACGCGTGTGCAAGGCATTCTTTCCTCAGCAGCCGGATATAAACGGCGCGCAAGCCACCGGTATGCAACAGACGATCCGCTACAATGGCGCGGGTTACTCAACTGGAGACTTGCTTTGAAATCTATCGTTGCTTTGGTTGCCGCGGCTCTTCTTTCCACAACGGCGATGGCTGCAGCCACCACCGAGAAGCTGCCTTCCGGCGTGATCGTCGAACATCTGACTGTGGGCACAGGCGCTCAACCGGCAGCAACCGATGTCGTGAAGGTCAATTACCGCGGCACGCTGCCGAACGGCACCGAGTTCGACAGTTCCGCAAAGCATGGCGGTCCGGCGACATTCCCGCTCAATCGCGTGATTCCGTGCTGGACTCAAGGCGTTCAGAAGATGAAAGTCGGCGGCAAGGCCAAACTGACCTGCCCGGCAGCAACTGCTTATGGCGACCGTGGCGTCGGTATGATTCCGCCGAACACCGACCTGACGTTTGAAGTCGAGCTGGTCGATATCGTCAAGTAAAACCGCGCGACATGTTTTGAGAATCGAGCCCCGCACCGGATAGCGCTGCGGGGCTTTTCGTTTTTTTGGCGCTGAATCGCTCACCGTTGGGTATTCGTCATGAAACGTGAAAACAATGCAGTGCGGGTTGCCACGATCGGTTTCGCCGGCAAGAGTGCGCAGAACTTTTTCGATCTGCTGAAAAGTGCCGAGGTGCGCACGGTTCTCGACATTCGCCTGAATAACACGTCGCAACTGGCGGGCTTCGCGAAGAAGCAGGATTTGCCATACTTCCTCGAGCAGTTGTGCGGCGCAGCGTATATGGAAATGCCGGAACTGGCGCCCGAGCCGGACTTGTTGAAACGCTACCAGGCCAAACAATTGAAATGGGACGATTTCACGGCGGAGTACGTCGAGCTGATTGCCAAACGCCGGGTGGAAAGCAATCTGGATGTCGATCTATTTCGCTCGGCCTGCCTGCTTTGCAGTGAACATTTACCCCATCGCTGTCACCGGAGTCTCGCAATCGAGTATCTGAATGCGCAATGGAATGGCCGGATGACGATTACTCACCTGACCTGACGCGGATGGCACTGCCGATCTTCCGGAGCGATCGTTTCTCTACCTGGTCGCGCTGAACTGCCGCGGCATTGCGCTTTGTTCTCTCAGTAGCCCGAAAATTTAATGGTTCGATGCGCCTGGGCATGTCGAAGGGCATGCCCAAACGCACTCGCTCGCCTCGTTTGCAAACACTAATAAAACGTCATTTTAAAGCCGCGCGGCGCTCGCTCGTCTACTATCTACTCACGCGCCGGCCCCGCATCCGCTTCTGCGCGCGGTCGAGAAGACCCCCGCCGTCGCTCGCCGCGCGTCAGGAGCGCTAGCCATGAATATCGACTTTCACTATGGTGTGGTCTATATTGCCGCCCGCGTCGGCGGAATGACGGCGGCCGATGCGCTGACCGTCGCGCATGCCTGCCAATACGTCGACGATGCGACAACCCGGGGCATACTGCGTTTCAAAGGCGGCGAAACCTTCGAGCGCTTTGCCACCGCGCACAAGTTATTCGACTACGCCAATACCGAGAACGACCAGAATCGCCTGGTATGGACGCCGTTTCATTTCTTGCCGGCCGGAGAAGGCGAGACACTCGAAGAAAAAGCCATTTGTCGGCCGGATAGCGAGGTCGCGCGCGAAGTGGTGCGGCGTGCGATCCGGCAACGCGACTCGGAGACGGGTTTGCATCGGCTGGGCGTGACGCTGCACTCATACGTCGACACCTGGGCGCATCAGGGATTCGCGGGTATCGAAAGTCCGTGGAACCGCGTGCATCTGCTGGAGGCCCAGGATTGCACGCGCAAAGGCTGGCTCGCCAGCCTTCAGCTCGCCACCGAACATCTGCTGGAGCGCATCGAGCAAGACGTGCTGACGGTTGCGCTGCCTGTGGGGCACGGCGCCGCGTTGCACTATCCCGACCAGCCGTGGGCGCGCTGGCATTACATCGATGGTCGAAACAACTTCATCTCCAGACACAATTTGCCGGACTTCGTGCAGGCGGCCGACATGGCTTGCCGTGCGGTCCGCGCGTATCTGGCGGGGCGGGAAGATTTTGAAGCGCAATCCGGTCTGCCGGACGATGTAAAAGACACGCTTACCCATCTGCTCGATACGAACCGGAACATGGACGATAACGAGCGCTTGCGGATCGTTTGCGAATGGGTGAGAGCCGGCCGCATTCCAGGTTTGAAAGAGGCGGTCCCGGCTTATATCGCCAAGGGACGCGGCTCCTGGAAATTCAAAGCCACCGGCCTGCAATGCGACGACGACACCGGGGACAGACCGGAGTGGACCAGCGCATTCGAGAAAAGCGACTACCGGCTCTTTCACGATGCTGTCAAACAGCACCGTTTCGTCACGACTCAGGAAATCCTGCCTGCCCGCGGACTGCGGATCGCGTGAAAGAGCGGAAGAAGAATCGCCGCCGCAAACAATGTCTTGAATCCTGCGACAAGACTTGCGCGGCGGCTCGCCGGAACTTGCCGGAGTTTGCCGGGACTCGCCAGGCTTATTGCATCTTCGCCTGCTGACGTTGCGCGGCCTGCTCCTCAGCGTGTTTTTTCGCCATATGCCGTCCCACGAGGCAACCGCCCACCGCGCCCACTACCGCGTGGTGCCCGGCATAATGCCCCGCAACGCCGCCCACGACCGCTCCCTTCAGGCAACCGGCCGCGTTCGCCGTGCCGGCCGTTGCCGAAGTGAGTGCCACTGCTGCAAGAGCGGCTTTAATAAAACCAGCTTTCATCTGGAAGTACCGTTTGGTTGAGATGCCCGAAGGTGGTGCTACTCGACTTCTTTTCAATAGCCACCCCAGCGATTGTGTTCACGCCATTCATGTTCGCGCCATTGTTCGCGGCGCCATTCGTGTTCCCGCCATTCACGGCGTTCGCGCCATTCCCGTTCGCGCCAGTCGCCGTAGCCACGGTAGACGACCGGCACCGGCGCCGGACCATACGCTGCCGGACGGCCCACATAGACAGGCGGGGCTGCCTCGACCGCGACGGGTACGCCGAGCCCGACGGCCACGTCCACGTGTGCCGAGGCGGCCGAAGATGCCGCCAGAACTGCCAGACCCAATGCCGCGCCAATGATCTTCCTGTTCATTTTCCGTTCTCCTTGCGCGTCAAAGCGCGATGCTGCCGGTTGATTCCCAGTGAATCAGCTTGCCGCTGAATACGGTTTGGAGTGTAGGAGCGTGGCGCGGACACAGGTGAAACAGTGCTGCGAGATCCGTAACGCCGAGTTACGGTTGTCCGCGCACGCGCTTTTTGTCGCTGACGAATGGGTTTTTGTCACTGCCAATAGCCTCGATTTCTAAACCCGGCTGTCGGGAAACTCCGTTTCGAATGAAAAATGAACTACTGTCCTTTGAATATTCGAATGCTTGCCTATAGTAGAAGCGACCATTGCTGAGAAGCACGGCTAGCGCCTTTTCGTTGATGCCGGTGACGGGAAAACACAAATGACACCATCGAATGCCGCGATCTATCAGTCGCAGACTTGCACGCCGGCGTCGCTACGCACGCTCGCCGGCTATCTCGAACTGGCGCTCGACGAAGGGGAAAGCGTGGTTTTGATGCGGATTGGCGCCCAGGTGCGTAGTGTTTATGTCGGCGATCCGTCCGGTGCGTTGGAGGATATGACGGATTCGGGGGTGGTCGACGCGTTTCAGGCGGACGAAATGCTGACCTTGACCCGCCTCGGGCTCAACCGGATAACGGCGGACGGTCAACAGTACCGTTTTGTTCGTAGCGTGCGGTACATAGCCGATCGCCAGGCCGTCGTTTTTACACCAACCTGAACTCCGGGACTGGAGTTGGAAAGGCAAATAGAAGAGTCTGAAGGAAAGGAAAAGGAAGAGAGATTGGGTAATTGAGTAGTGAACCTGAAAGTTTGTTACTCGGACGGCAAGTAATTGGGTCGAGCAGTGTCTTAAAGGCCACATTGATCTGCCTTTCTTCTGCCATTCATGGCATAGTTTGACGATTACCACATAGGGAGGAATCAAAATGCCAACGTTAGAGCAAATCCAGGCAAAGCTTAAGAAACTTCAGACGCAAGCCGACGCGCTTATTGCCAGGAAAGCGCAAGTCGCGGTCGACCAGATTCGCGAACTGATGATCAAGCACGGCCTGACTACTGAGGATATCGAATCCAGGGCAAAAGCGTCGCGCGCGGCGCGAGGCCTGAACGGCCATGCCGGAGTCGGCAAGTCGAAAAGCACCGGCACCGTTAAAGCGGCGAAATACCGCGACCATAAAACCGGCGCCACCTGGACGGGCCATGGCCGTGCGCCGGGTTGGATTGCCGGCGTAAAAGACCGCACTCAATTCCTGATCGAAGGCGCGAGCGAACTGAAGTCCGAGGCAAAGGCCCTGGTGACGCGTGCAAAGCGCACTAAAGGTCAGCCGAAAGGCGCACAGCCGCCTAAGTACCTCAATCCGAAGACCGGCGCGACCTGGAGTGGCCGTGGTCCGGCGCCCGCATGGCTCGCGACGGTCAAAGACCGCACCAAATTCCTCATCGACGGCGCAACCGCCGCGGCGAGCGGTGCTGGCCATAAAGCCGCGAAAGCAGCCTCGAAGGTCGCCACTAAAGCTGCAACCAAAGCCGGCAAAGCGAAATCGGCGGCAACCAGCGGTGCCGTGAGCAAGAAAGCGGCGGCAAAGAAAGTCGTGGCGAAAAAGGCGGTCGCTGCTAAAAAGACGGCCGCGAAGAAGGCAACGGCGGCGACCAGGAAAGTAGCGGCAAAGAAAGGCGCAGCGAAACCCGCCGCTAAAAAGATCACTGCGAAGAACACGGCAGTGAAAGCGGCCAGAAAAGCGCCGACTCGCAAAGCTGCCGCGAAAACTGTCCCGCCCAGCGCCCCGGCAGCGTCGCAAACCGCCCCGGTTGAAGCCAGCGCATGAGCGCAACGGAGTCGTGAAGTAGATGACTAGCACGGTTGAATCACCCCAGCAGGAAGACCTGGTCGTCCTGCTGGATTCCGTTCCTCGTCCGGCAGCCGATGCCGCCGAACCTTTTATTGTCGCGAGTGATCGCCGCGTGATTCTCGCTTACCCGATTGCGGAAGCCGACTTTGAACGGTTCGGACCATTCGATGCCGATGACGATCCCTTCTGCGCGGTGCTATTTCCCGACACCGTGTTTCATCGGCTAGGTCCGCCGGGCGACGGCAATCTCGACATTCATCCACTGGTCGGGCAAGGTTTGTCTGGCTATTCGGCGCATGAAGTCGAGAATTCGTCGCTGGCCGCGGAAATTGCGGCAGTCGGATCGGTGGGGCTGGCGCAGCGCCATTTCGTGATTACGTTTCAGGATTCGACATTTGAATGCGTGGCGTCGGACTATACCGTGGTCGGCGTATATGGCGCGGGTGAAATTGCCAGCCGGGAAGCGTTCTCGCTGGTCAGATAAGTTTTACACCTGATAGAAGCGGAAGTAGCAAAGCGCGGTCCCGCAATGGGCATGCGCAATGCGTCTTGCATTCGTGGTTAAAGCCGGACCCCGGTCCGGTACTCTCCGTCAAACCGCGGGACGCGTAGGTGGCGTCCTGCCGATTAGCATCGAGGCCACGTATGCTGAGTATTGTCATTACCGCGTTCGTCACGCTCGTTATCATATTGGTGATCGCCAATCTATCGAGCGGCGAGAAGAAGATCGAGCACAAGATCGAGCGGCTATATGCAAGTGACGATCCGCAATTCCTGCGATCGATGGGATTGCTGCTCGGGCCGCCGGTCATCTCCGGCAATCGCTTCGAGATGCTGCTCAACGGCGACCGCATTTTTCCGTCGATGCTCGACGGGATTCGGTCAGCGCGTAAAACCATCACGTTTGAAACGTTCATTTACTGGTCCGGCGAGATTGGTGAACAGATCGCACATGCGCTCGCGGACAAGGCGCGTGAAGGCATCGCGGTGCATGTACTGCTCGACTGGGTCGGCTCGGCGAAAATGGATAAGCGCTATCTGGAGTTGCTGCGCGAAGCCGGCGCGGAAGTGATCCAGTATCACAAACCGCACTGGACCGGGCTCGGCCGCATGAACGATCGCACGCACCGCAAGCTGCTGGTGATCGACGGCCATGTCGGCTTTACTGGCGGCGTGGGCATCGCGCCGGAGTGGACCGGTCACGCGCAGGACGAGAAGCACTGGCGCGATACGCATTTTCGTGTGGCCGGTCCGGTGGTCGGTCACATGCAAGCTGTGTTTATGGACAATTGGGTCAAGGCGACCGGCAATGTACTGCACGGCCCTGGCTATTTTCCGCACGTCGAAGCGGCGGGCGACGGTCTCGCGCATATGTTCAGCAGCTCGCCGTCGGGTGGCAGCGACGACATGCAGTTGATGTACCTGATGGCGATTACGGCGGCCACGCACAGCATTCATCTCGAGAGCGCGTATTTCGTGCCTGACAAGCTGACCATCAACGCAATCGTCGAGGCGGCGAAACGCGGCGTGAAAGTGCGGATCATCACGCCGGGCAAACGCATCGACACGCACACGGTGCGCGAGGCGTCGCGCGCCTGTTGGGGCAATCTGCTTAAAGCCGGGGTCGAAATATACGAGTACCAGCCGACCATGTTCCATTGCAAATTGCTGATCGTGGACGAGTACCTGGTTTCGGTCGGATCGACCAATTTCGATAACCGTTCATTCAAACTGAACGACGAAGCGAACCTGAATATCTACGACCGCGATTTCGCGAAGCAGCAAACCGCTACCTTCGCGGACGACGTCAAGAAGTCGCAGCGCATCACACTTGAAGCATGGCTGCATCGTCCTCTCACGGAGAAGCTGATTGAAAAGTGTGTCTGGTTGCTGGACACGCAGCTTTGACAAAAACGCGGAATGACGACTTTGGCGCCGGCGGAGCGATCTGCCTGCACAAACGCATCGGCGTGGTAGCCGCTCCGGGCAGTGACAGCCCCGCCGCAGCGACCGCGATATCCTCGACGAGATCCTCGTTGCAGAGAAGAAGAGTGGCACAGGCTTCCGGGAGCGTTTCCACCGCAACGGACGTGTTATCTCCGGTGTATGACGTGGAAGAAACGGGCGTCCTGGAGCAGGTGAATGATCTCATTCCCGTGAGTGACCCCGAGCAATCGAGCAGCGGATCAGAACGCCTTATTTCATTCTGATACCGCCGCAATTCAGGCTTTGCCGCTCATCCGGTCCATCGTGGCCAGTAGTTCTGCGAGCGATTGCTTGCATTCGGCGGCATTCGGCGTGTTCGCGCGCAGCGCGCTTAGCGCGCGGTCGATGGCCTTGTCGACCGTATGCCAGTCCGCTGCGGCGCGTGGCTTGAGCGACGGCTCGGCGTCGTCCCATGCGAGTTCGAGATCTTTGATACGCGCCTTGCCGCCCGCCAGGTCGCCTTTGTCGACCAGTACGGCGGTATCGGCCGCTATCTTGCGGAACGGAGCCAGGTCGCCGAGCTTCGACGCCTTGGCCGGCTCGGCCGCCTCGGCCCGAGAAAGGCTAACCCGGCCCCCATCCACATGCCCGAAACTCATCGCGGACATAGCGACGAACGAAGCGATGACGGCTTGTTTGAGTGTGCGCTGATTCATGATGATCGTCTTCCGTTTGATTTGGCGTTGACTAAAACGGGCTGCCTGGACGGCTTTTCGAGCGAGGCCAACTCGAGGCTAAGGTTCACGTGCTATAGCCGCCCGCGCGGAACGCTGTTCGATCGAGCTGGCGAAAATGACCAGCACCACAATTACCGTCAGAAAAAGGACGCTCGTGTTGATCGTGCCCAGACCGAGACCGCCGTATGCACGCGACTGCGAAAGCAGATCGCCTAACGAAGCACCTAGTGGCCGCGTCAGAATGTACGCAAGCCAGAACGTCAGCACCGGGTTGCCGCCGGCATAGTAGATCGCACTTATCAGCACGATCAGCGTGCCGAATGCCACGACACCGATCATGAAACCGAGTCCCAGCGCTTCGGTTGCGAGATCGCCCGCCGCGGTGCCCAACGCGAAGGTGAACAACACGGCGGCCCAATAGAAAAGCTCTCTGCGCGTCGTATGGATCGTATGAATCGAAAGCGTCCTTTCGATGCCGTACCACAGCGCGAACACCGCGGCCAGTGCCAGCGCGAATGCGATCGCACTGACATAAAGAGTGACGTCGAGCTTGTCAGTCAACGCATCCGTGATCTGCGTGCCGACCACGCTGACCAGGACCACCGTCAGCCAGTAGATCCATGGCACGTATTTGCGCATGCGAAGCTGTGCCACGAGTGCAAGCAATAAGAGCACGAGCATCACGGCGCCGGTGAAGGCGGTGCCGAGACCGACGTGGACCGCCAGAAAATCGGCACCTGTCTCACCGACCGTGGTCGCCATGATCTTGATTGCCCAGAAAACGAGTGTCGCCTCGGGCACTTTGTTGCTCATTTTCGCGACACGATAATTCGAGGTCTCTAACAAGCCGTTCTCCTGTTGATCGCCGTCTGATTCGACGCTTCGAGCCATACACTCGCCGCTTAAGCGCGTGCGTCGAATATGCGTCGGAGAACCTTATGAAAGCCTTACGGAAAGAACTCGCTAAAGTGCAATTGCCGAATGCGTTGCAATGAAATGACTCGCTCGCATCAAACCCTTAAGCGCTGCTTAAGGGCCGGAAAAATAGACCGGCACGCTCGAACCGCGAGTCGAAACGCCGATACAGCCGGACGCTGCACCACACACGCAATGTAGTCGCGCGCTTCTTCAACCGTATCAAGTATGTTCGTCGAGTCTCCGCTCGTTACGACAAGCTCGCTGATACCTACCTCATGTTCGCGTCGCTTGCCTGTGTGTTTGGGTCATTCGTGAAAATGTGGACGGCGCCTGGCAGATCGTGCCGCTCAGATAGGCTTCGACGGCACAAGGTGTCGAGCCAACAGCGCTACCGGTTGCGGCGGACAAGGGAACTTCCAGCGCTGCTTTGGCACGCCGATAAGCGTCGCCGAAGCCGCGCAACTCGCGGGTGATCGGCCGATCGTCCAGCCGGTGTCGCAATAGCGCCTGCGCGATGCAACGTTCGATCAATGCGAGTTGGCTATCGATATAGTCGATACACAACTGGCGGCAGCGCGCGCAAGCCGCCGCTATGGTCAAGAGCGCGGGCACGATCGAGATCGTCAGAAAGCCGCCGGCAGGAATGCGCGCCGACGCGGCGGGCGAGTCGAACAACTCTTTGCGCAGCGCTTCGAATACGGCTTGTCCCCACACCTCGCGTTCCTTTGCGAGTGCATTGCGGCGGCGCGTGAGCGCGTCCTTCGCGTTCGCATCGACGATGCGCCCCTGCTTGACCAGCAACGCAGCGCCGTCACGTTCGCCTTCGTGAATGCAGTCGGCGCCGAGGTAGGCGGCGCTCTGATTGCGCGCGGCCAATACCAGGTGTTGCAGCGTGTCCGGCACCAGCGGGTCGAGCGGGACCACTTCGCACGTGAGCGGCTTGCCGTGCAGATGAATCGCGCAGCGTCCGTCGTCCTGGAGTGCGGGGCAGCGTGCGACGGAAGGGTAATCGTAGCCTTGCGCGGTGATGCTGAAGGTGTCGCCCGCGCGATGCAGCAACGTGTCCGCGAGCGTATCGAACGCGGCAACGTCCGCCGCGTCGAGCACGCTTTCATATTGCCCGACGCGCAACCGATCGCCGGTGCGCTTGCGCGGCATGCGGCCAATCGCAATGCAGCCGATGAACAGATCACGATGCCGGAATAGCTCCGCCAACGTCATCGCCGGCGGACTGTTGCAGCATTTGCCGCACGCCGCGCACGCAAACGAAAACGCGTTCACCATGGCCGGCGCACCGAGTCCTGGTAGCGCGTGAGGATGAAATGCGCAACGTCGTTCGAGTGATAAGCGGCGATCAGTTGCGCGACCCACACCTCGCTGCGGTCGCTGTCGCGTACGGTCAATACGTTGGCGTAGGGCGAGCGCGCGTCTTCGAGACCGAGGCTGTCGCGCGCGGGGTAGAGGCCCGCGCGCGTCGCGTCGTCGCTGTCAATCACTGCGAAGGCCACACTGTTCAGCGAGTCGAATAGACGCGCGCGCGGCACCTGGCGGATCTTCAGATTCAGCCGGTTACTCGTGATGTCGGCGGGCGTTGCGTGCAAGCCCGCGCTGTCCTTGAACGTCAGCAACGTGAAGTTCTGCAGCAGGATCAGCGCGCGTGCGGCGCCTTCGCGATCCGCGGGAATCGCGATCGTCGCGCCGAGTTGCAGCTCGCCGAGGTTCTTCAGCTTGCGCGAGTACAGTGCGATCGGAAACGTCACCGTCGTGGCGACGCTCATCAACGCGTAGGCATGCTGTTTGCGTTGTGCGTCGAAACTCGGCTCGTCTTCGAAGCTCGCGGCGTCGATCTGTTTGGCGACAAGTGCGGCATCGATAGCCGCGGGTTTGTCGAATACGACGACATCGAGCGCGAGTCCGCGTGTGGCCGCGACGCGGCGCACTTCGTCCATGATCTCGGAGTGCGCGCCCGCGCTCACTCCGACCTTGATGATCTGGGTTGCAGTGGCAGCGCTGGCAAGCGCGGGTTGAAGCAGCGCGGCCACGACCAGCAGCGCCGCCGCCGTGACGGCACGCGGTTTCATGACGCGTCCCTCAACACCGTGCGAAAGCCAATATGCGCGGCCGGCAAATCCGCTTCCTGCTGTTCGCGCGAAGCCGCGCGATAACGCACGCAATAGTCGCGCGAGCAGAGAAACGAGCCGCCCTTGATGACCATCGGCGTGTCGTGTCGACGGTTGAGTGGCGCGACCGCCGCCGTATCCCCATTGGTGTGCGATTGATGCGGACCGCTGTAGACATCTTTGGTCCATTGCCACGCATTGCCGATCATGTCGTACAGCCTGAAATCATTAGCCGCATAGCAACCAACCGGAGCGAGCCCGACGTGACCGTCCTCGTCGGTGTTCAACACGGGAAACACGCCTTGCCAGTAGTTCGCACTCGGCCGGCCGTGTTCGTCGCGCGGCGCGGTGTCGAGGTCCGCGCCTTCGTGGCCGGCTTTGCCGGCGTATTCCCACTCGGCTTCGGTCGGCAGATCACGGCCGAGCCAGCGCGCGTACGCAAGCGCGTCGGCTTGCGTGACCATCGTCACCGGCTGATTCATGCGGCCGTCGAGGTTGCTGCCCGGGCCGGTCGGATGATCCCACGCTGCACCTCTTACCCAGGTCCACCACGCCAGATCGCGCGCGTTCATCTCGTCGCGCGTCGGCGAGTGGAACACCACGGCGCCGCCCTGGCGTTCCGAATCGCTGACATAACCGGTCGCTTTGACGAAGGCCGCGAACTGCGCATTCGTCACGTCGGTCTGATCGATCCAGAAGCCGGTGACATGCGTGCTGCCGTCGCCGGCGGGGCGCTCGTCTTCGTAGCCGAGCTTGCTGCCGAACACGAAGTCGCCGCCGTGCAGATGCACCATGCCCGCTTGCGGATCGTCGCGCCAACGCGACGGCAGACCGCCATAGCGCTCGCATTGCTGCTCTGAGCCGAGTGCCGCCAGCGGGCGCGAGCGGTTCAGATCGTCGAACGCGCTTTGTTTGCCGCTGCCGCCGAATGCCGCCGAAGCGGCCGTCGCGGCCCCGAATGCGGCGGCGAACGCGGCCGCCGCGATTGCGGCGTAGGCGCCGTACAGCGCCGCGCCGCTCTTGAGCTTGAATCGAAGCGTCATGGCGTGCTCAGTAGTAACCGCGTGGACGCAACGGCTCGACACCGCCGACGCTGCTCATATAGTTGTTCCACTGCTGCACGAGACCATCGATCACCGAGGGATTCTGCGTCGCCAAGTCCTGCGTTTCACCGCGATCCGAACTCATGTCGAACAGTTGCCAGTGACCGTCCACGGGACCGAGCGGCGGTTCCGTCCACAACGCTTTCCAGCGGCCGTCGGCGCTGCGCAGATAGCCGCGGCCGTAGGCTTCGTCGCCGAACGATGCGGTGTGCACCGTGGTCGTGGCCTGATCGTTGAGCAACGGCAACAGCGACTGCCCGGTGATCGGATACACGTAGCGATTGTTGTAGACCACCTTGCCCTTGTTCTGATCGACGCCGGTGAGCGTGTTGATCAATGCGGGCGCGGCCTGCGAAGGCGGCGAGATCTGTGCGACGGCGAGGAACGTGGCGGTGTTGTCGGTCACGTGCGTGAAGTCGCGCAGCGTCGGCTTCTGCGAAATCTGACCCGGCAGGTGCACGATCAACGGCGTGGACACGCCGCCTTCACCCGAATAACCCTTGGTCAGACGGAACGGGGTCGCGCTCACTTCGGCCCAGCGCAAACCGTATTGCAGCCGTTGCGCGTTCTGCTTGCCGTTGTCCGTGCCGAGCGCCGAGTAGACCGGGTCGGCGGCATTGGCGGTGTCGGTCGCGCTCGGGTCGGCGCCCGAGTCGATCGGCCAGCCTTCCGCGCCGTTGTCCGACTGGAACATGATGAACGTGTTGTCGTATTCGCCGATGTCCTTCAGATGCTGAATCAGCAGGCCGATGTTGTGATCGAGGTTCTCGACCATGCCCGCGTAGATTTCCATGTAGCGCGCCTGCGCTTTCTTCTCCGCGGGCGAGAGACTGTCCCACGTCTTGTTCACCGTGCCCGGCCCGTAGTCGGTGTAGCCCTGCGCCGCGCTATGAACGGCGCTCACGTACTTCGCGTTCGCCGTGCCGTTGTTCGCGGTGGGTGGGCTCGCGACGAGCGTCTCCGATGCACCGCCGTACGGCACGAAGTCGTTCGGAATGATGCCGAGCGCTTTTTGCCGCGCGATGCGCGCGTTGCGGATCGCGTCGTAGCCGGAGTCGTATTTGCCGACGTAGTTATGCAGATAGGGCTCGGGCACCTGCAGCGGCCAGTGCGGCGACGTGTACGCGGCGTAGGCGAAAAACGGCTTGCCGTCGCCCTTGTTCGAATCGATGTACGAGATCAGGCGTTGGGTGTAGAAGTCGGTCGAGTAGAACACGGCGGGGCTGCCGCCGGCGCCGCCCGGTTGCCCCGGCTGGCCGGGCTGCACGTACTTGCCGTCCTCGGTGTAGTTCTGCGAGCCCGCGAGTTCGTGCGCGAAGTGATTGGTCGCGGCGCCGCCGAGCAGCGCGTAGCTGTGCTCGAAGCCCCACTGGTCCGGCGTCTGCCCGCCGCCCGTCGTGCTGCCGACGATGCCCGAGCCGATGTGCCATTTGCCGGCCATGTACGTGTGATAGCCGCCGTCTTTCAGCAATTGCGCGACCGACAGCGCGCGGTCGTTCAGGTATCCCTCGTAGCCGGGCAGGCCTTTGCGTTCGTCGGTCGGCACGCCCATCGTGCCTTCGCCGACCAGGTGGTGATCCGTGCCGGAGATCAGCATCGAGCGCGTGATCGCGCAGACCGTGCCGGTGTGGTGATTCGTCAGGATGCGGCCCGACTGCACCAGCGCGTCGAGGTTGGGCGTGTTGATTTCGCCGCCGAACGCGTGGATGTCGGAATAGCCGAGGTCGTCGGCCATGATGTACAGAATGTTGGGCCGCTTCTGCGCGACGACGGGTGCCGGCGCCGCGCTGGTGGGCAGATTGTCCTCGCCGCACGAAGCGAGCGTGACGAGGCTGGCGACGGCCGCGCCGATGAGGCCGAGCCGAAATGCGGAGCGATGCGATCTCTGTGTTGTCATTGTTGTGCTGACCGGATATGTCGGGTCGCCGATGTTAGCAATGACGTTGGCCGGGCCAAAGTTCGATTTCTGCGTTGCTATTAACGATTGCCGATATAGCCGTGGCGGCTTGATCGCGGCGTGATCGTGGAGTCGCGGCGTGCTGTTTTGCGCCGCTAGCCGCACGCGCTAGTTGCCGGGATCGAGCACCGGCTTGTCGGGGTCCGCAAGCGTCCGATAGGGCAGTCGCGCGGCATGCGGATCGGATGTCGTGTTGTCGATCACGCGTTCGACGTCCGCCGTTTTTGCCAACTCGGTGAGAAAGGTATGCTTGTCGAAGCCTGGCGCGACGCAGCCTTCCACATAGATGAAGCGGCGTTGCAGCGTGAGCCACAGCGTCGACTGTTCGCGCCAGTGCGTGGCGACGTTCAGATTGGCGAGACGCCGCTGTACGGCGTCGGCGATTTCCGGGTCGTACAGATACGCGCTCGGCAAACGGCAGCGGCCCTCGATCCAGCAGCTATTGCCACGTTCGATCCGATAATGGCTGTCGTCGAGCCATTCCTTCTCCGTTTCGAACGGACCGAGCGGCGTGGGGCAGGCGGCAATTGCTTTGGAGATCTGAAAGAACGGGTCGTGGCCGCGATTGATGCGCGCTTGCTCGGCATGCACGTGGGTGACGCCGATAGCGATCAGCAGACCGGCGAGCCGCAGTTTGATCAGGCGATTCATCCTTAACCGCTCCGGGTGCTGGGCGTTCAAGTGTGAAGAACACCCGTTGCTGTGCGCTCATTATCGCGCCATGCGTAACCGGTGTCGCGCGTCACGCCGCACAGCGCATCGACGCATCAGCGCGTCAGCGCGTCGCTCGCCGGTTCTCCACCGCGAACTTGATCAACTCCGCCTGGCCTTCAATCTCAAGCTTGCGCTTCAGATTCAGCCGATGCGTTTCCACCGTGCGCACGGACAGATCGTTGCGTTGGGCGATCTGCTTACTCGACAAGCCTTCGGCCAACGCATCGAGAATGTCGCGCTCGCGCGGCGTCAGACGTTCGATGGGTGATTGCGTCGCCGACGCCTGAATCAGCCGCGCGCCCAGTCCCGCGCTGAAAAAGGTCTTGCCGTCGAGCACTGCGCCGATCGCCTGAATGATTTCCGTGGCGGGCGAGTCCTTGAGCACGTAGCCGCTCGCGCCCGCACGAACCGCCTGGGTCACGTATTCGAGGTTGTCGTGCATCGACAGCATCAGCACGCGAATCGCGGGAAAGCGTTCATGAAACAGGCCGGCGAGCGCGATGCCGTTCATCCCGTTCATGCCGACATCCATCAGCACCAGATGAGGCGTTTCGCTCGCGGCGAGCGCGAGCGCTTCCTGCGCATTGCCCGCTTCGCCGACGACTTCGAAGTGGCGCACCGCTTCGAGGCGCGCGCGCAAACCGTCGCGCACGAGCGGATGATCGTCGACGAGAAGCAGGCGCGCGATGGCGTGAGAGGTGTCGTTCATGGTCGGATGTCCAGCAAGGGCGACAGCGGCGCGTCGGATGTTTGCAGCGGCACGCGCGCGCTGACGACGGTATGGCCCGCTTGTGAAGCGAGCGACAGCGTGCCGCCGAGCGCTTCGAGCCGCTCGCGCATATTGCGCAGACCCACGCCCGAGCGCCTGCCGACGAAAGCGTGCGTCACGTCGAAACCGCGGCCATTGTCCGCGATCGTCAGCGTGACCGTGTCGTGTGAGATTTCGAGCGCCAGTGCCGCGCTCGACGCTTGCGCGTGGCGCACGATATTGGTCAGCGCTTCCTGGGCGATGCGAAACAGTACGGTATTGACCGCATCGGGCAGCGTCGCCGCGTGCGTGTGTGCGATCTGCGTGAAGCCGATCTCGATGCCGGACTCCTCGCTGAGTTCGCGCGTCAGCTGTTCCAGCGCGGCGGCCACGCCGAGATCGTCGAGCATCGACGGCCGCAGCGCGTGAGAAATGCGCCGCACTTCGCGCAAGGTGTCGCCGAGCCGCACGAGACTGGTGGCGAGCGCGGCTTCGGCGGCGGGCACCCGCGCTTCGCTGCGCTCGAAGCGCGCCAGCGCGGATTCGAGCAGCAGCTTCACCGAGACCATCATCTGGCTGATGCCGTCATGCAATTCACGCGACAGGCGTGCGCGTTCGTTTTCCTGCGACTCGACCACCTGCTGCGCGAGCCGCTTCAGTTTCGCGTCGGCGCTGCGATACTCGGTGAAGTTGAGCACCACTGCGCACAGCGCGATCACCGCGAGCCCGGCCATCGCGATCGCGTCGATCCACTTCATCGTGCGATCGATGTTGGCCGCCGCGCCCGCATCGATATGCGCGAGCGTCGTGTCGACATCGTCGAGATAGATGCCGGTGCCGACCATCCAGCCCCAGCGTTCGAGCGGCACCACGTAGCCGAGTTTCGACGCGATCTTGCCGGTCGACGGACGATGCCACAAATAGCGCACGTAGCCGCCGCCGCGCGCGGCCGCGGCGATCAGTTGCTGGATGGTCGGCACGCCCTGGCTGTCGCGCAGCGCCCACAGATCGCGGCCGACCAGGTCGGGCTCGCGCGGATGCATCAGCGAGCGGCCATGCATGTCGTAGACAAAGAAGTAGCCGTCCTTGCCGAAATCCATTTTCTCCAGCACGTCAAGCGCGCGGGTGCGCAGCAGCGCGTCGTCGCGCGCATTGTCCTGGCCGGCGTCGTAGAGCGGTGCGATCGCCGTGGTGGCAAGCTCGACGTAATGCTTGAGCTCGATTTCCTTGCTCGCCATGTACGCGGCCTGGGTGGTCGCGTGCTGCGTTTCGGCGAGCGCCGTGGCTTCCCGGCGCACACCGGTTTCGATGCTGGCGATGGCCGCCAGAAACGGCACGATCGCCAGCAGGACAATCTTGGCTTTGAGTTTCATCGTAGGAAAACTGCTGACGGGCTACGTAGTATTACGTAACCGGCTTACGTAGTTGCGCGCTTGTGAGGACGCTTACGAAGGCGAATACTACATCCCCGCGGCGTACCGCGCGCGGCGGCTCATTGCGCGTGGGGGCTCGCGCCGCCGCGTGACCCGGGTCCCCCGGTACTTTTATAAGCAGGCGGGAGACGCCTGCCCCCCGGTTGATTGCCTGATATCACCCAACCGGTTTTCCGCACGCCAGGCCACAAGCCTGGCGTGCGGTGTCGTTAATAGACCTAGGAGAAGTTTGTGGAGACCTCCCCATCCGCCGGCCGTTCATGGCTCTGGCTCATTCTGCTGATCCCTTATATCGCGCTATTGTGGCTGCCGTTCTATAACGACACGCATCCGCCGTTGTTCGGCTTTCCATTCTTCTACTGGTATCAGTTTCTGTGGGTGCCGTTGACCTCGCTGCTGATTTACATCGTGTATCGAGGTGTCAAATGAATGATCTGAATCCCGTGAACCCGATTGCGATGACCGTGTTCATCGCGTTCTTCGTGCTCGTTACCGTGATCGGCTTTTTCGCCGCGCGCTGGAAGCGGGGCGACCTGACGCAATTGCACGAATGGGGTCTCGGCGGCCGCCAGTTCGGCACGATCATCTCGTGGTTCCTCGTGGGCGGCGATTTCTATACCGCCTACACGGTGATCGCGGTGCCCGCGCTGGTGTATTCGGTGGGCGCGTATGGCTTCTTTGCGTTGCCGTACACGATCATCGTCTATCCGTTCGTGTTCGCGGTGATGCCGAAGTTGTGGAAGGTCGCGCACGCGAAGAACCACATCACGGCGGCCGACTACGTGCAGGGCGAATACGGTGGCAAGTGGTTCCCGGCGGCGGTCGCGCTGACCGGCATCGTCGCGACGATGCCGTATATCGCGCTGCAACTGGTGGGCATGCAGGTGGTGATCAAAGGACTCGGCGTGAGTGGTGAAATGCCGTTGATCGTCGCCTTCGTGGTGCTCGCGCTCTACACGTATGCAAGCGGCCTGCGCGCGCCGGCGATGATCGCGTTCGTCAAGGACATCATGATCTACATCGTCGTGATCGCGGCGGTGTGGCTGATTCCGGCGAAGCTGGGCGGCTACGCGCATGTGTTCGACGCGGCCGACGCGCACTTCAAGGCCAAGGGCGGCGCGACCGGCATCATTCTGAAGCCGACGCAGTTCACCGCGTTCGCGTCGCTCGCGCTGGGTTCGGCGTTGGCGGCGTTCATGTATCCGCATACGATGACGGCGGTGTTGTCGTCCGCGTCGGCGAAGACGGTGCGCAAGAATGCGATTTTCCTGCCGGCGTACACGTTGCTGCTGGGTCTGATCGCGTTGCTGGGTTACATGGCGATTGCCGCCGACGTGAACGTCAAGTCGGCCTCGGACGTGGTGCCGGCGTTGTTCGGCACGCTGTTCCCGGCGTGGTTCGTCGGTTTCGCGGCTGCGGCGATTGCGATTAGCGCGCTGGTGCCTGCAGCGATCATGTCGATCGGCGCAGCGAATCTGTTCACGCGCAATCTGTGGCGTCCACTGGTGTCGCCGAATATCTCGCCTGCGAGCGAGGCTTCCACCGCGAAGATCGTTTCGCTGGTCGTGAAGTTCGGCGCGCTGCTGTTCATCGTGTTCCTGCCGACGCAGTATGCGATCGACCTGCAACTGCTCGGCGGCGTGTGGATCCTGCAGATTTTCCCGGCTATTGTGTTCACGCTGTACACGCGCCGCCTGAATACGCCGGGCCTGTTCCTCGGTTGGCTGGTCGGTATCGTGATCGGCACCGGGCTCGCGATGTCGCAAGGGCTCAAGCCGGTGTATGCGCTGCATTTCGGCGATACGGCTTATCCGCTGTATATCGGCCTGATCGCGCTGGTGGCGAATATCGTCGTGAGCTTTGGCGTGTCGGTGGTGTCGCCGCGCAGAGCGGCGGTCACGGCCTGATCGTTGTGTTGGTCTGAATAGAACGCCGCGGAGCAGTTGCTTCGCGGCGGTTTTTATTTCGGGTTCGCCTGGTTCGTTTCAGGCATCGGCCCAGCGACGTAGCAGATTGTGATAGATACCGGTGAGGCTGACTACCGTTGGGTCGTTCGGGCCTTTCTCGGCGGCGAGACGCTGCACGTCGTTGTCGAGTTGAAACAGCACGGCGCGCTCGCCGTCGTCGCGCACCATGCTCTGAATCCAGAAAAACGACGCGACCCGCACGCCGCACGTGACTGGGCTCACGTGATGCAGACTGGAAGCCGGGTAGAGCACCATATCGCCGGCGGGCAGTTTCGCGCGATGCACGCCATAGGTGTCTTCGACGCAGAGTTCGCCGCCGTCGTAGGTGTCCGGGTCGGCCAGGAAGAGCGTGGCCGACAGATCGCTGCGAACGCGGAAATCGGTGCCGCGCAGCAGGCGGATCGCGTTGTCCACGTGCGTGCCGAACCCGTCGCCGCCTGAGTAGCGGTTAAAGAGCGGCGGGAACACTTTCAGCGGCAATGCCGCGGAAAAGAAGCGTGAATTGACGCCGAGCGCGTCCTGAATCGCATCGCCGACCGCGCGCGCGGCGGGTGAGCCTTCAGGCAACTGCTGGTTGCGCTTGGCTTGCGCCGACTGCATGCCGGAAGTCGCATTACCATCGATCCATTGCGCTGCGTCGAGCACTTCGCGGCATTGCGCGACCTGCTGTTTGCTGAGTACGCGTTGCAGATGCAGCATCATGCGCGCGACTCCTGCGTGGGATGCATCGTGGCGCCGAGTTGAACGCCGGGGTTCGAGCTTGCGTTCGCAGTGATGTTCTCACCCAGCGCGCGAAACGCCCCGATAGGCGACGCGGCCAGCCAGCGCTGCATCTTCGTGATGAACGCCGCCGTTGCCGAGTGCGGCACGCGCTGCAACCAATGCAGGGCGCCGTCGATGTCGCCGCGTTCGGCCAGCAGCCGCGCGCAGTTGAATTGGCCGCGGAAATCGCCGCCTTGCGCCGCGCGCCGGTAATAGTCGAGCGCGATGTTCGCGTCGATTTCGACCTCCCAGCCATCTTCGTAAAAGCTGCCGACGAAGTTCAGCGATTTCGCGTGCCCCAGTTCGGCGGCGCGCTGGAACCACTGCAACGCCTCCACGCGATCGCACTCGACTCCATTGCCGAGCGCCAGTGCCGACGCATAGTTGTACATGCCCCAGTCGAGTCCGGCCCGCGCCGCGAGGCGGTACCAGTACACCGCGACCGGCGCGCACGCGGCCGTGCCCCAGCCGTGTTCATAACAGCGGCCGAGCATGTTCATCGCCATCGGATGATCGCGTCGCGCCGCGTGCCTGAACCAGGTGAACGCTTCTTCGGCATTGCGCTCGACGCCGTGGCCATCGAGCAGATACTGCCCGTACACGGCCTGCGCTTCGACGATGCCGTTTTGCGCGGCCGCGGCCACCCAGGCGGCGGCCTGGACGGGTGGTCCTGAGAGAATCGTGGCGAGCTGGTCGTGCGACGCGTTCGCCAACGCCTTCAACGTCACCTGTTCCATCGGGCTAGTGCCTAGTAGTGCGCGTTGAGCGTCAGGAACGCGGAGCGTCCCGGCGCGATCGACGCATAGTGGGCCGCGTAGGCCTGGTCGTAGTACGTGCGGTTGAAGATGTTCTGCACGTTCAACTGCAGATCGACCTTCTTGTTGATCCGGTACGTCGCCACGCCGTCGAAGCGCCAGTAAGACGGCACCGCGCGCAGATTCGCCGTGTCGCCGTAGACCTGCGACATGTAGAACGCGCCGCCGCCGATCGTGAACTTCGGCAGCACGTCATAGGTGGTCCACAAGCTGACGCTGTTCTTCGGCGTGTTCGGGAACTGATGGCCGTTATCCGATGTGGTCTTGCCGTTGTCGCGCAACTCGCTCTTCAGATACGTGTAGCCGCCGAACACGTGCCACTTGCTGGTCAACTGGCCGGCCACGCCGAATTCGAAACCTTGCACTCGCTTGTTGCCCACCATCGCGTAGCTGTTGTCCGGCAGCGTGACGCGCGCATTGGTCGTGTCGATCTGGAAGATCGCGCCGGTCAGCGAGAGTTTGTTGTTCAGCACGTTCCACTTGGTGCCGACTTCGACGCTACGGTTTTTCTCCGGCGCGAGCTGAGCGGCGTTGTTGCCGACGCCACCCCGGCCCGGCGTCAGCGACTGCGTTTCGCTGCCTTGGCCGAGCAGAGCGCCGGCCGGCGTCGACGAGGTGGAGATCGACGTATAGATGCTGCCGTTCGAAGCCGGCTTGAAGACGAGGCCGAACTGGTAGTTGAACAGGGTATCGTCGCGCGACACGCGGCCGGCGCCGTTGGCGACGGTGGTGCGCAAGTCGGTCGAGTAGTCGTCCACGCGCAGGCCGACGTTGGCCTGCCAGCGCCTGGTCAACTCGATCGTGTCGAACGCGTACAGCGACTTGGTGGTGGTGCGCTGCTCGCTCGGGTCGTTGGTCTGCTTGACCGAACCCGCCCACGGGTCGTTCGGATTCGGCGACCACAGGCTCGTGCAGTTATACCCCGACGCCGCGCCGATGCCGGCGGTCTTGCAGATCGCGCCGGAAGCCGCCGCCACCGTGTACGAGTCGTTCACGCTGGTTTCGCGCGACACTTCGAGGCCGGTGGTGAAGCTGTGCTTGAGAAAGCCCGTCTTGAACTCGCCGAACAGTTCGGTCTGGTTCGCGAGGCTGTAGACGTCGCTCGCACGCGTGTTCGCGCGGCGCCACACCATGCCGTTCACGACGTTGCCCTGGCTGTCGTCCGGCTGGGTCCAGATGTAGTCCTGGCTCGACTTCGTGTAGCGGGTCGTGTTGCGGATCGTCAGGTTGCTGTTGATGTCGTGCTCGACACGCACCGTGCCGATATCCGACGCGGTCTTGCGGAAATCGCGGTCGATCAGGCCGTAGAAGTTGTGACGGTCAACAGGAGCCGGATAGATCGTGCTGACGTTCGCCGGCCTGTTGGTGGTCGTGTAGAAGTACGGAATCCCGCTGTCGGGCAGGTCGTCGGTCGTGACGTGGTAGTAGCTCGCGCTCACGCGGGTCGGCGTGCCGAGACCGTACGTGAACGACGGCGCCACGCCCCAGCGTTCGTTGTTGACCGCGTCGCGGCCGGCCACGTCGTTGTTGTGGCTCATCAGGTTCAGGCGGAACGCCGCGTGATCGGCCACTTGCCAGTTGCCGTCGGCGGTGAAGCGGCGGTAGCGGTCGGTGCCCAGACCGACGCTGCCGTCGGCGGACGTGCCCAGGTGCGGGGTCTTGGTGATCAGGTTGATACTGCCGCCCGCGCCGCCGCGTCCGCCGAACGCGCCGTCCGACCCCTTGGTCACTTCGACGCTTTCGATGTTGAACACTTCGCGGGTGGTCGCGCCGACGTCGCGCATGCCGTCGACGAAGGTGCTGCCTTGCGCGTCATAGCCGCGGATGAACGGCCGGTCGCCGAGCGGGTTGCCGCCTTCGCCCGCGCCGAAGGTGATGCCGGGCACGGTGCGCAGCGCTTCGGTCAGCGTGGAGGCGCCGGTGCTCTGGATCAACTCCTGCGGAATCACGGTCACCGACCTCGGCGTATCGAGCAGCGGCGCGGTGAATTTGACCGACGCCGAATGATCCGTCTTGAAGCCGTCGTCCGTCTGGCCTTGCACGGCGATCGGTGCGAGTTGCGCTTCCTTGTCAGGCGGCGCCGTGCCCGCGGTGCCCTGTGCGAGGGCAGGGCCGGCAGCCAACATGCTGCACAGCGTCGTGCTGATTTTGCCGAGCTTTGGTTCGTCGGACCGCAACTTCATTTTCATCCCCGTCGTCAAGTTTCTGAGACCGGAGCAGGCGTGGTAATCCTTACTCCGTGATTCCATATTTATTACAAAGGCGTTTCGGCGTGCATTCTATGCAATCGGAGTGTAATTGAGAAGCGTTCTCAACAAAATTTTTAGAGAACGCTTAATTCAGGTCGGAATCGGTCGGTACGATTCGACGCAGATAAATGGAATTGGGCGATTTAGGCGCGATTTTTGATGGTCGTTCGCGAGTTTATGAGTGACGTGGCGCGGACGCATCGGAGCGGAACGGCGGAGTTGAGCGAGGGCATTACGCGTTTCGAAACGTGGAGACGACGAAAATCCACCGCTAGATGGGCCAGGTGGGGAGCTTGGCTCAAGCGGTTTCTTTCACGCGAACAGCAAGCGGCCGATGCCCCCGCGATTCGGGAATCGGTGCGCCTCCGGTTCGTTTTCAGCGAGGGGTCGGCGGGCAACGCGTCATTGCAAGCCGAACGCGTGCGGCCAGAGCGCTAGAACCGCTCCACCCGAAACGGCTGCGGGTCCACGATGGTCGGCTCACCGGTCATCATTTCGGCGATCAGCCGGCCCGTCACCGGCCCTAGCGTCAGTCCGTGATGCGCGTGGCCGAATGCGAACCACAATCCCCGATGATTTTTCGCGGACCCGATGACCGGCATCATGTCCGGCGTGCAGGGGCGGCCGCCCATCCACGGTTCGGCGTCGAGGCGCTCGCCCAAGGGGAACAGCGTGCGAGCGATCGGCTCGACCGCTTCGAGCTGCGTCGGCGTTTTCTCGGCGTCGCGTCGCGCGATTTCCGCGCCGGTGGTGAGGCGAATGCCTCGCGCCATCGGCGCGAGCAGATAGCCGTTCTCGACATCCAGCACCGGATGATTCAGCCGCGCCGATTGACGCGGCGCGTAGTGCATGTGGTAGCCGCGTTTGACGGCCAGCGGCACGCGATAGCCGAGCCGCGAACTCACGCGATCCGACCACGGTCCCAACGCGACCACGACCGACTCGGCCATGATCGTTTCGGTATCCGTATCAACTTGCCAGCCTTCGCGAAGCGTGTCCGCGTCGCCGATAAAAAACCGTCCGCCCAGTGCTTCGAAATACTTCGCGTAGGCGGTAACGAGCGCATTCGGATCGCTCACCGAGTCGGATTCGGGGTAGCGCAGGCCGCCTCGCAAGCGCTTGTCGAGGTCGGGCTCCATCTGCTGCAGGCGTGCCGCGTCGAGTGTTTCGAACGCGACGCCGTACTCGCGATGCCATTGTTCGGCGACGCGGTTTTCGGCATCCTGTGCCGCGCCGCTGCGAAACACCTTGATCCAGCCGATCGGGCGCAATAGCGTACTCGCGCCGGCAGCGTCGGCGAGCGCGCGATGTTCGCTCACGCAATGTTCGATCAGCGTCGAGTACGACTTCGCGATTTCGGCGTGCCGCGCGGGATGGGAATTGCGCCAGTACTGCCAGAGGAACGGCGCGGTCTTGAGCATCGCGTCGGCATGGTAGCGAACGTCCGGCGACTGGTTGCGCGCGTAGCGCAGCAGGGTGCCAAGGTCGCGCGGGAAGGCATATGGATAAACGCCCTCGCGCTGAATCAGCCCGGCATTGCCGAACGACGTTTCGTTGCCGGGCAGTTTGCGGTCGACGAGCGCGACCTGGCGGCCGCGTTTCTGCAGATGCACGGCGACGCACACGCCCACAATGCCCGCGCCGAGCACGACGGTATCGAATTTCATGCTGCCTGTTTGCCTCGCTTGAAGTCGGTGGGTTCAAACATCGCCGCGATCCGGTCGACGAACGTGCGCTTCACCTGCGCGTCGCCTCGCTCGCGTGACGGTCTTTTCTTTTCGCGAGCGGGGCGTCGGTCTGGTTCGTGCGGCGCGCAGTCGGCGGGCGGTCCGGAGCGGGGTTTCATCTTACAGTGATCCGTTGGCGACTCCAGTGGCTTTGTGAGCGGCATTGGTGGCAAGCGGAACGATCGTGCAGCGCGTCGAAGGCGGGCAGGCGGCTGAAGGTCCACGGTAGACGCGCTGTAAGAGCACAGGAGCCCGCCTGACCGGCCAACGGCCGACCCGCTGAAGGACTCGCGCAAGCGCCCGTCAGCCATGTTCGACCCACTCTCAAATCACCGACAACCCCCCCAACATCTGCGTCCAGCTCGGCAGCGTGTAAACTGCTGACTTTTTGCCTCCGGTGGTATGTTGCAAGCCCCCCAGCGCACAACGCTCAGCGGCCCGGCGCTCGTTCGCTTACTGGCGCGGCTGGCGGATGTCGAAGTTCCCGAATCCAGGCAGTCGCTGTCGGACCGGCTGAGTCAATGGCTCGGCTGGACCGACGCGATCGCGTTGTCGTCCGCGCTGAACGGCAGTCCGCCCGCCGTCGCGGCCGGCGCGCGCGTGTTCGGCAGCGCCGAAGAAGCCGATTGCGTGCGTCTGCGCAGTTCGCTGACAAAGGCCGTCGTCGGCGACAGCGTGTTCGCCATCGCGCGGCGAAATGGACGGGCGCCAATGCAAAGGCAGACGCACGCGCAAGTGCAGAGCGCCGTGGACGCGCCGGTCGACTACGCCGTGTTCCGTCAACGCTACCAGGCGATCCAGCAGTCGATGGAAAGGGGCATCGCCAATCTGCGCGGCCGGCTGCGCGGCATGCTTGCGGCGAAGACGCCGGCGATGGCCAGGCTCGCGGTGGTGGATGCCGTGATGGAACGCGCGCTCGGCGAGCGCGAGCGGAATCTGCTGGGCGCGGTGCCCGGCATGCTGGCCGGGCATTTCGAGCGGTTGCGCGAGGCCGAGCTGCAAGCGCTCGCCGCCGCCGTTGCCGACTCCGACGCCACCGAAGCCCCGGAAGCCTCCGAAGACGCCGCGCCTATCACCCCCGGCGCATGGCTCGACGTATTCCGCAAGGACATGCAGAGCGTCTTGCTGGCCGAACTGGAAGTTCGTTTTCAACCGGTCGAAGGGTTGCTCGCGGCCCTTCGCACCCGCTAACTGGGACACTATGTCCAGATATCGTATTGATCTCGTTGTGTTTCTGGCAGGTCTGGCCGCTGCGTGCTGGATCGCCGCCAGCTATGTCGGTTCGAACCTGCTCGCGCTGGCCGTCACGCTATTGATCGTCGCGTGCTACGTGACGGGCGCGCTCGAATTGCGCCGCTACAGCCAGGCGACCGCCACGTTGACGCGTGCGGTCGCGGGGCTGTCGGGGCCACCGCCGAGTCTCGCCGCGTGGCTCGAACCGTTGCATCCGAGCCTGCGCAACACGGCGCGGCTGCGCGTCGAAGGCGAGCGCGTGGCCTTGCCGGGGCCGGCGCTGACGCCTTATCTCGTCGGCCTGCTGGTGTTGCTGGGCATGCTGGGCACGCTGCTCGGCATGGTGGCCACGCTGCGCGGCACCGGCATCGCGCTGGAAAGCGCCACCGACCTGCAAGCGATCCGTGCGTCGCTGGCGGCGCCGGTCAAGGGGCTGGGCTTCGCGTTCGGCACCTCGATTGCGGGCGTCGCGACGTCCGCGATGCTCGGGCTGCTGTCCGCGTTGTATCGGCGCGAGCGGCTCGAAGCGGCGCAGATGCTCGACGTGAAGATCGCGACGAGCTTGCGCGTGTACTCGCAAAGTCACCAGCGCGAAGAAAGCTTCAGACTTTTGCAGCGCCAGGCCGAAGTGATGCCGACGCTGGTCGATCGTCTGCAAACGATGATGGCGGCCATCGAGCAACAGAGCGCCGCGTCGAGCGAGCGGCAGATCGCGAGCCAGCACGCGTTTCATCGCAACACCGAGACCGCGTACCTGCGCCTTGCGGGCGCGGTCGAGCAGTCGCTGAAGGACAGCGTCGCCGACAGCGCGCGCGCCGCGGGCGCGGCGCTGCAGCCGGTCATGCAAGCGACGCTGGCCGGTCTCGCACGCGAAACGGCGGCGTTGCGCGAGACGGTTTCGCACGCGGTGCAGCGGCAACTCGACGGGCTGTCGAGCGGTTTCGAGGCGACGGCCACGAATGTCGCAGACATCTGGAACAACGCGCTGGCAGGACATCGGCAATCGAACGATGAACTGGCCGCACAGTTGCGCACCTCGCTCACGCACGTGGTCGGGACCTTCGAGCAACGCTCGGCCGCGCTGCTGGACGGCGTGTCCGCGCGGCTCGAGACGACGGCGGGCAGTGTGTCGCAGGCGTGGCAGGACGCGTTGTCGCGGCAGGAAAGCGTCGGCGAAAAGCTGGCGGCGCACAATCAGCAAGCGCTGGCTACGGCCGCGGCGACCTTCGAGCAGCATGCGGCGTCGCTGTTGAGTACGGTTGGTCAGTCGCATGCGGGCTTGCAGGCGGAATTGGCGTCGCGTGACGAACAGCGGCTGACTGTCTGGACCGAGACGCTCGGATCGATGGCGGGGAGGTTGAGCGAACAGTGGGAGCAGGCGGGCGCGCACACCGTGAGCCGTCAGCAGGAAATCTGCGAGACGCTGGCGCAAACCGCGCGCGATATCTCGGCGCAGACACGCGCGCATGCGAGCGAAACGATCGGCGAAATCGACCGGCTCGTGCAGGCTGCGGCGCAAGCGCCGAAGGCGGCGGCGAATCTGCAAGTGGAATTGGCCGCGCAGGATCAGCAACGGCTGGCCGCGTGGACCGAGACGCTCGGCTCGATGGTGAGCAAGTTGAGCGAGCGATGGGAGCAGGCAGGCGCACGCACTGCAAACCATCAGCAGCAAATCTGCGAAACGCTGGCGCAAACCGCGCGCGATATCTCGGTGCAGACGCGCGCGCATGCGAGCGAAACGATCGGCGAAATCGACCGGCTCGTGCAGGCTGCGGCGCAAGCGCCGAAGGCCGCGGCGAACTTGCAAGCGGAATTGGCGGCGCAAGATCAGCAACGGTTGGCCACATGGACCGATACGCTCGGCGCGATGGCGCGCAGGTTGAGCGAAGAGTGGGAGCAAACGGGCGCGCGCACCGCGAGCCGTCAGCAGGAAATCTGCGAAACGCTGGCGCAAACCGCGCGCGATATCTCGGCGCAAACGCAGGCGCATGCCAGCGAAACGATCGGCGAAATCGGCCGGCTCGTGCAGGCGGCGTCGGAAGCACCGAAGGCCGCAGCCGAAGTCGTTGCCGAACTGCGCCAGAAACTCTCCGACAGCATGGTCCGCGATACCGCGATGCTGCAGGAGCGCAGCCGTCTGCTGGAAACGCTGGAGACGCTGCTCGATGCGGTGAACCATGCATCCACCGAGCAGCGCACGGCCGTCGACGCGCTGGTCGCGACGTCGGCGGATCTGCTGGAGCGCGTCGGCACGCGCTTCACCGATCACGTCGAACTGCAAACCGGCAAGCTCGGCGCGGTCGCCGCGCAGGTGACCGGGAGCGCCGTCGAGGTGGCGAGTCTGGGCGAAGCGTTCGGCTCGGCCGTGCAGACGTTCGGCGAATCGAACGACAAGCTGGTGGCGCATCTGCAACGTATCGAAACAGCGCTCGACAAGTCGCTCGCGCGCAGCGACGAACAACTCGCCTATTACGTCGCGCAGGCGCGTGAAGTCGTCGACCTGAGCGTGATGTCGCAGAAACAGATCGTCGAAGACCTGCAACTGCTTGCAATCCAGCGTGCTTCCGCCGGAGCCGACGCGGTATGAGCGACGAAATCGACGGCGGCGTGGAGCCGGTCGCGCCGATCTGGCCGGTGTTCGGCGATCTGATGTCGGTGCTGCTCGGCGCCTTCGTGCTGATTCTGGTCGGCGTGATCGGCGTGCAGCTAGAACTGTCGAGCAAGCTGGACCAGGAGGTCAAGCAGCGCGAGGCGGAAACGCAGCGCCGCAAGACGCTGGAGCAGGCGCTCGCCGGGCCGCTGGCCGCAGGGCGCGTGACGCTCGTCAACGGACGCATCGGCATTAGCGGCAACGTGCTGTTCGCCCTGAATTCCGATCAGTTGCAGCCGCAAGGCCGCGATCTGCTGAAGAGCCTGGCCGGACCGCTGGCGGCCTATTTGCAGGCCAACGAACAGATCCTGATGGTGAGCGGCTTTACCGACGACCAGCGCTTGCGCGAAGGCAATCGCCGTTTCGCGGACAACTGGGAGCTGTCCGCGCAGCGCGCGTTGACGGTGACGCGTGCGTTGATCGACGCGGGCGTGCCGGTGTCGTCGGTGTTTGCCGCCGCGTTCGGCTCCGGGCAGCCGGTGAGTTCGAATGCCGACGAGCAGGGGCGGGCGAAAAACCGTCGCGTGGAAATTGCGCCTGTGCCGAGGCCGTCGACTGCAACGGTGAAGCCAGGTGCGTAGCGACGGCAACGGCGATCGCAGTGATCGCGGCGTAACGAGCGAAGCGCGCGCGACGCTCGACGCGTGGCGCGAGCGCGGTGCGGATCGTCTGAACCCTGTGCGCTTCCAATTCATCGCGGCGCTGGAGCGGCGTGCGGCGGGCCACAGCGGCGCAGCGCGACGTATTCTCGACGACAGGCTGCGGGGCTTGCTCGATGCGTATGCGACCGATCTGGAACGCGCCACGGCCGTAACGGCGCAAGCGGATGCGGCTGCGACGCCGGCATCGGCCTCAAGCGAGGCAGCTCAAGAATCACTTGCCGGGTTGATCGACCACATTGCCCGGCATGCGCCTGCAAGTCATGACGGGATTCCTTCGTATCCCGAACTGCCCGCGCTCGATTACTTCAGGGAAGTCTGGTCCAAGGTCCGCACCGAGAAACAGTTGCGCCAGTCGCTCGCGCAGGTGCCCGGCAACGCCGGCCCGCTCAATTCGAGCAGCCTCGTACACCGCTCGCTCTCGTTGATGCGCGAGTTGTCGCCGCGGTATCTGAAGCAGTTTCTGTCTTACGTCGACACCTTGTCGTGGCTCGAGCAGATGAACGGCGGCGCGCCCACGAATAAAGACACGCCGCGCGCCGCAACCAGCGGTAAAGGCGTGCGCGGTAAAGCACGCTAACCCCGACGAGTTCAGTCGAAGTCGAACATATCGAAGATCGAGCGCTTCTTTTTATGCGCTCGATACCCCGTCCGATGATCGTCGTAGCCGCGACTGCGCTCGTTGTCATGCGCATGTTCCCGGTCGCGGCGCTCATCGCGACCGGCGCGTGCGCTAGAGGGCGCGTCGGCGTCCGCCACGTCCTGCGCAATCAGTTTGTCGAGTTCGCCGCGATCGAGCCATACGCCCCGGCATTGCGGGCAGTAGTCGATCTCGATCGAGCGGCGCTCGGTCATCAGCAGGTCGGTCGTCTTGCAAAGGGGGCATTTCATGATGTCGCTCCTTGAGTGGTACCAGTTATGCGCCGCTCGCCGCGCGCTTCGATTTCGCGCGGCGCACCAGCATGTTCATTGCCTCGACAAACGCGGAGAACGCCATCGCCGCGTAGATGTACGCCTTCGGCACATGCGAGCCGAAGCCTTCGGCGATCAGCGCCATGCCGATCACGAGCAGGAAGCTCAACGCAAGCATGACGACGCTCGGATTGCGGTCGATGAAGCGCGACAGCGGACGCGCAGCGAACAGCATCACCATGACTGCCGCGATCACCGCGGCAAACATGATCGGCATATGCTCGGTCATCCCCACCGCAGTGATGATGCTGTCGATCGAGAACACGATGTCGAGCAGGAGGACCTGGCCTATCGCGGCCGCCACCGTCAATTGGACGGTCGTGCTGGCCTTGTCGCCGGCTTCGTCCGTATGGGTCACGTGGTGACGGATTTCACTGGTCGCTTTCCATACGAGGAACAGGCCGCCGCCGAGCAGGATCAGATCGCGCCATGAAAATTCGTGGCCGAAAAGCGTGAACGCGGCTTCGGTCAGTTGCGCGATCCACGCGACCGTGCCGAGCAGCGCGAGGCGCATGACCAGCGCGAGCAGGATGCCGATGCGCTGAGTGCGCGCGCGTTGGGCTTCGGGCAGCTTGTTGCTGACGATCGAGATGAAGATCAGGTTGTCGATGCCGAGCACGATTTCCATCACGACCAGCGTCAGAAGCGCTGCCCACGCGGCAGGGTCGACTATGAGTGCGAGCAGGGAATCCATAGGGCACCGTGAAAAATCAATGCGATGAGAATCGCGAAGCCGTCATCTTCGGCCTGTTCGGGGTTCGGATAAATCAGTGATAAGCTGAAGAACATATCGTTTATTTCGAACTGTCCGACGAATGCTCAACTACCGCCATCTGTACTATTTCTGGATCGTCGTGAAGGAGGGCGGCTTTGCGCGCGCGGCTGAACGGCTCGATATGGCCGTCCAGACCATCAGCGCGCAGGTGCGCGAGCTGGAGAAGTCGATCGGGCGTCAGTTGCTGAAGCCCGCCGGGCGCGGCGTCACAATGACCGAGGCCGGCGAGACGGCCTTTAATCGTGCGGAGCAGATTTTTCAGCTCGGCGAGGCGCTGCTCGACGAGATGCGTGACGCGGGCGGGGAAGGTGTCGCGCGGCTCGCAGTCGGCCTGTCGGACGGCATTTCAAAGCTTGCGGCACACGCGCTGCTTGCGCCGGTGCTGAATACGCCGTCGCTCAGGCTGCTCTGTCACGAGGGCGAACCTGCGCACCTGTTGTCGGAACTCGCGCTGCATCGGCTCGATCTCGTGCTCGCATGCCAGCCGGCGCCGCACAACGCGGATCTGCGCGTGCAGAGCCAGCGTCTCGTGGGCTCGCCGGTGGACTGGTACGGGCCCGCGGAGGTGGTCCGCAAATCTGTCCGCGCCGGTTTTCCGCGCTGTCTCGCTGATATACCCGTGCTTCTGCCAACCCGGCATGGCGCGTTGCGCGCGCGGCTCGACCGGTGGTTCGAGGCGGAAGGCATCCGGCCGCGAATCGTCGGCGAGTTCGAGGACAGCGCGCTGATGGCGGTCTTCGCCGCGCGCGGCCTCGGTGTGTTTCCGCTCGCGGAACTGGGCGCGGAGGACTTGTCGTTGCTGCGCGGCCTGCGCCGGTTAGGGCGGGCGGAAGGCGTGGTCGAGGAGATTCACGCGATCCGGTCGCGGCGCGGGCAGCATCATGCGCTGGCGTCGCAGGTGCTGGCCGCCGCGCGATCGTAGTTGCGCGGCGGCTTGCATCGCGTTCAGGCGTGGGGTGATTCGGGGAGTCGGACGCCCCACGCGTTGAACACCGCTGCGAGCACGGTGATCTCTCCATCTGCCAAATGCCCGTCCGCGATCGTCACGGCCATGCACAGGCGCATGATCTTGCGACGCAACGCGGGGTCGTCGATTTCGTCGATCAACGTGGCAAGCAGCGCCGCGTCGAGGTGGCCCACCGCCAGCTCGGGCGACACCTGCGCGACTGAGCGATCCTCGCACAGCGTCTGCACGATCTGCGCGAATTGCGCCGGTGCGAGACTGAGTTCGCCGGCGATGCCCAGACTTTCGAGCGCGTGTTCCTCGGAGCTGCACACGTGCCCGTCGGAAGTCAGGGCCAGCGCCACGATGCGTGCAGCGGCTTGAGGACTGTTGCGCGGATAGGTTCGCATGATAGGGTTCCTTTTCGCGGACGCGGTCCGCAGTGGTGAGGAGCCTTAGTCTGCGTTGACACAGGGATCGGATAAACCTGCTAATCAGGGAGAGAAGCTTCGGAAAAGGCGAAGTGAGCGCGCGCGGATGGCAGTATCGACTCTGAGGACACGGAGAAAGCTGAATATGGAGGACGCAGTGTCACCGCTGGTAATGCGGCTTCAGGCATTGCTGGCCGAAACATCCGTGGTGGGCGCCTCGGTGGCGGTGGTGCGCAAGGACTCGATCGGGCTTGCTTGCGCGGGGCTGAAGGATGCGGTTACGGCGCAGCCGGTCGATTGCGAGCACGACGATCATCGTCGTTCCCGCATGCGTACTCACGCAAACCCATCAGCATAGAGAGAATTCAACGTATGGCCGCCCAAAGCCGGCCATACGTCTTCATCAACTACGCGTTAAAAAGCCGCTCAAAACGCGTGGCGCATGCCCACCGTGACGGCCACCTGCGTATTCGTGGACGACGGCGACAGTGTGTTGATCATCGCATGCGACAGCACGGAATCCGCAGGCGCGCCATGCACGTTCTGATACACGCCTTCGAGATAGAAGTCGGTGCGTTTGCTCAGCGCGTAATCGGTTTGCAGCATTGCCGTGTTCCAGCCCGGCGACGAGCCGTTATACGCGCCATGCGTGAACGTGTACGCACCCGACACGCTCAACGCCGGCGTGAGCGCGTACTTCGCGTTCACTTCGTAGTTGTCGAGGCGCAGCGAACCGGCGAGGGAGCCGGCCGAGCTGTCGGTCGCGCCGAGGTAGCTGCCCGTGCCGAACGAGAACACGCCCGCCGCGTTGTCGATCTGCGTATGGCTCCACAGCAGGCCGACGGTGGCCGCCCCAAAGGTGTAGTTGCCGCCGAGCGACCAGATACGCTGGCGTTCAGCGATGAAGTTCGCGCTCGTATCGCTGGTGGTCACCGCGCCGGTGCCGTTGCCCGCGTTGTTCAGTTGCAGGTAGCCGGCGGCGAGATTCAGCGGGCCTTGCGAATACGACAGGCCGAAGCCGTATGAGCGGTTATTTGCGAAGTCGCCGGCCTTGTTGCTGAACGAGTACATCGTTTCGAACGTCACGCCGCGATAGACCGGGCTCGCGTATTTGACCGAGTTGTTGAACACGACCGAATTCGCAGCCAGGTTGTCGTTGTCGAACGGATGCGCGGCAATGCTGCCGCCCCACGTGTTGAAGGTGGACGAGATCGGTCCGACGAGGTCGTTCATCACGTCGAACTGGCGGCCGAACGTCAACGTGCCGTACTGGTCGCTTTGCAGTCCCACCCAGGCCTGCGAGCCGAACGCGTCACCCGAAAAAGCCTGCGCGCCGTTGTTCAGCAGGAAGCCCTGCTCCAGTTTGAAGATCGCGTGCAAGCCCGCGCCCAGATCTTCCGAACCCTTGAGGCCGAACACCGTATTCTGCGTCGAGCTGCTTCCGAGCTGCCAGTTGCTGTGTCCGAGCTGATTATTCGTGTACACCAGTCCTGCATCGATGAGACCGTAAAGAGTCACACTGCTTTGCGCATGCGCGGTCATCGTAAAGGCGCCGCACAACGCGGCCGCGAACAAAGTTTTTTTCATGGTTGTTGGATCCGTGATTAAACAGCGAGTGAGGGAATCAGTTGCTCTGTTCAACAACGCCACTGTTGCCACCAACGCCGCGAGCGCGCATGCAATGCATTTATTACCCGTTGTTGCGAGAAGTGCGGTAAGTCAGGCTAGTTAATTGGTGTTGATTGCGCGTCACGCGATGCCAATGGCTTTGCAATGACGTGCGGGTTCGCCGGCTCGGGCGCGATGCGCGAGTCATCAGCACAGTGGCGAAAACTGCGCATCAATCATAGGGCGGTGAAAATAAAGATGGTGTCAAAAAATAAATTCGCGTGACGTTGAAAGAACAATGAGGGGCCGAAGCATACCGGTTTCTGGCGCACGCCGGGACTGGCGCGGTCCGGTTCACAACACGAATTTCCCGGCGTGGCGGCATGGCGCCGCATTGGCTTATATGACTTTTTGTTTCCTTGAAATAGAAGAGAAAGGCCGATGTAATAGGGTGCGTGAAACTGTGCTCAAATCCGCCCGTGCGCTATTCGATGGCATTCAGATCCGCCTTCGCGATCACGAGAGCACCTCGCCGCCACGCTGTGCCATCACTCGCCTGTTTGCTCGCCAATACATGGCATATTGACGGAACCCGTCACTACCGGAGCCCACCATGCGAATCCAGACATCGTTTTTATTCGATCTCGACGGCACGCTCGTCGATAGCGTGTACCAGCATGTGCTGGCCTGGAAAGAAGCGCTGGATAGCGAAGGCATTCCACTGTCCGTGTGGCGCATTCATCGCAAGATCGGCATGAGCGGCGGCTTGTTCACCAATCAGTTGCTGCGCGAGACGCATGGTGAACTCAGCGTCGAGCGCGGGGAGCGACTGCGTCGCGCACATGCCGCCGCGTATCAGCGCTTGCGCGCGCAGGTGTGTCCGCTGCCGGGCGCGCGTGAACTGCTCGACGCGCTGACGCAGGCCGGAACGCCGTGGGCGGTGGCGACCAGCGGCCGGATGGAAACCGCCGCGCTCAATCTCGAGGCGCTCGGGGTCGACCCCGCGAAAGCGGTCGTCGTGACGCGCGATGACGTCAAATACGCAAAGCCGGACCCGGACCTCTTCATTGCTGCCGCGCAGCGCCTTGGCGTCCCGATCGAGCATACGGTCGTGGTCGGGGACAGCATCTGGGACATGCTTGCCGCGCGGCGCTGCCGTTCGCTGGGTGTCGGTTTGCTGTCGGGAGGATACGGTACGGAGGAACTCGAACGGGCGGGCGCGTTGCGGGTCTACGACGATCCGTCCGACCTGCTCGAGCACCTCGATGAGGTGGCCTCGCGGCCATGACTGTCCGGCATGAATGCGCGTGACGCATGCGCCTGAAATGCCAGCCGCGTTCCCGCGATGATACGCACCACGCGCGCCGGGTCAGTGTTTAGTGCTTGTCATAATGCGAGTTCACTTTCGAGGACTCCCTGACCAGTTGATCGGTCATCGCCGCAGCGACCGGATTCGAACTCCGGCCGGTCGGGCCGCTGTGGGTCGGTGGCGGCAGCGGCAGCGACGGGTCGGGCTTGGCGGATTCCTTGACGAGTTGCGCGGTCATCGCCGCCGATAGCGAATTCGCGCCGTTGTGGCGCGGTTCCTCACGCTTGTGCCCACGAGTCTGCGCGGTACGCAGCACCGGTTTCGGCTTCGCCTGGGCGGTTTGTTGTTGGACTTTGACTTTGCCTGACGCGACCGTGGGGTTAGCGGGTCGGGCTCCCGCGCTATTCGCGGCAGGCGCGGCTGTCCGACCCGCATCCGTCGCTACTGTCGCGGCTGGCGCAGCGGGGGCGACGGGTGCAGGTTGCGCAACCGGTGCAGCCGGCGCAGCGGGCACGACAGGCGCAACGGTAATCGGCCGCGACGGCGGTGCCATCGCAAGCTGCTCCGAGCCGCGGACAGACGGCGTGGTCGGAACCACACTGCCGGCCACCACATGTGTCTCGCCGGCTCGCGAATCGACCCTTGGCGCCATAATGGCGTCGGCGCTGCCAGTCACCGCGCCGGTCGCGGCCGGCGGCCGCTCGTCTTTCGGAAAAAGTAGATAACCGGCGACGCCCAGGTCAATGACGAGCAGGCCGATTATCAATACCTTGCCGGTATTCGTCATATTTAACCAACAAGTCATTCGAAGCTGCAATGAATAGATGATAAACGACTGTTCTCATAGGAGCCGCGCGCCGTGCGGTAACGATGGCTGATGTCTGAATGCGCCTTGAACGGGTCAGGTCGCGCGCACCGCCTTTCCGATCGCCATTCGTTGCGTGTGCGGCGATTTTTTGCCATTTCGCCCCAATTCAATCGGCCGCGTCCGATTCACACGCGGTGTTGCAATGCAACGCCAGTTTGCACTGCTGGCGCTTATAGCCCTGTACTATACGTTTCAGCGGGAGACCGCCCGGGCAGCCAGCGTTCGAGCAGGCCGCGCATAAAATCAGCACGCGGCGCACCGGTGTGTCCCCAAAAGAACAGGCAATGGCCGGCAATGGCAACCAAAACGCGCTGACAATGCGGCTTACGGCGAAGATCCGCGCGTGCCGCAAGCCCGGGGGCTGTCGCGCCGAGGCATGTTGCGCGGCCACGCCTTTCGCTGGTTTGCTGCTGCCTGGGGGTGCCACAGCGGCGGCGTGAAGATCCACGTGAAAATATGAACAACTTTATTCGACCACCTGTTTTTTATCCGGCAACGGTTGTTTTCGTCGACGACAACGACAGTTACCTCGATGCGCTGCGCCGCTTCTTTCCGGACACGTTTACCAATCTGTTCTTCACGCGGCCGCAAACAGCGCTCGGCTATATCCGTCAGCATGCGCGCGAGAATTCGCTGGAGTTCGCGTCGGCGTCGGTTTGCCTGAGCGAGCCGGGCGTCGAACGGTTCGTCGAAACCTCCGCCGAGCGCGATATCGTCGCGCGGCCTTCCCGCTTCGAAGAAGTCGCCGCGGTCGTCGTGGATTACGACATGCCGGGCATGAGCGGCGTCGAATTCCTCTCTTCGATTGCGCACCTGCGCTGCGCGAAAGTGCTGTTGACCGGGGTCGCGAACGAAACCGTCGCGGTCAAGGCCTTCAATGCCGGCATCGTCGATCTGTATCTGAGGAAGACGGAAGCGGATTCGGCCAACCGGCTGGTCCATTTTCTGAAGGACGCCAAGAACCGCCATTGTTCGGAATCGGGCTGGCTGGCGCTCGGCGAAAACGGCATGACGTATTGCGATCCGCGCACGCGAAAGGTGATCGACGAGGTGGTGGCCGCGGAAGGCATCGTCGAATACTACTGGCGTCCGGAGCAGAACGCGATTCTGATGTTCGACCGCAACGGCAAGCCGAGCGTGTTCGTTGCGTGGGCCGAGAACGACTGGATTTCGCAGGGTGAGATCGTGGCCGACGAGGGCGGCCCGGCCGAGTTGTTGAGACAACTGGCCGTGCGCGAGGTGATGCCGCTGTTCTGGCCGGACCTCGCCTACCGTGGCGGGATGGAGTTCAGAAAGCTGACGCCGCGCGGCATCCCGGGCTGGGACGACGCCTTCTATGGGTGGACCCGTATCGACCCGGACGAGGTGGGTCTGGACCTCGTGACGTTTTCGCAATGGAGGAATGAGCGCAATCGCTGAGGCGGCTGACACTTAGGCCACATGTGCGCCATTCCAACCGCTTTCGTGTCGGCGCTATTCGATCAGGTTATTCAAATTCTTCGAGAATCGAATCACCGTATCCTCGGGCGGCAGACCAGCCGCCGAAGTCCATCACGCTCGATGGTTATGCCGCCTCGCACCGCTTGGTGCGCGAAAATGAAGGTCGACGTGTGGGCGAACGACAAACCGCGTACAGCATCATGTCGACAAGATTCCGCAGACTGAGCCTGAAGCGCAGTTACCAGCGGACACACAGAATGATGATCTCGCGATCAAAATGTCGCCCGTCGAACAGCTCGTCCAGACTCTTCAGTTTGCTCATCCTCGACCATCACTTCAGTTAGTCCCGCAACTCTAACCGATTCGCAGCCCCTCTTTGCACCAGATCCCCGGCTCGTACCCGGCGGGCGCTAACTGGATAGTCGTGGCAGGCGTTCGTTGCTTATCAATGTCAGGCGCCTGATCTCGCGCTCCATTCTGCCGAGATAAGCCTGCGTTGCAACGCGTTGCAATTCCAGTTGGGTAACATCCTTGTGTATCTGACGTTGCCTGGCGGTAATGGACCTTGCCTGCTCCGATTCTTCCCGCAGATTTGCGCGCAAATGCTCGAACTCGGCTTCCGATTGGGCAATAAGCCGTGCAAGATGCCTGTTTTCCGCTTCGAGATGTACGCGGCGCGCCACTCTTGTGGCCAGACGTCTCACCTGCTGCTCGAAGATGTGAAAGACGCTTTCGGCGGATGCGAGGTCGACGGTCTTTAGCGCGCGGGATAGCTCGTTGTCCTGATGGAGCGTGACATAGTACGTCAGCTCGTTCTCGTGAAAGAACAGGTTGGCGGAATAGTTAAAACACTGAAATAGCCGGAAGGGGGTGAGTGCCTTCATCTCGATCAGTTGCCTGATCGCCGACATGTCTCCGGATTCCACGTTCCGACTTCTTCTGTTCGGTGTGACGCTGACCGGAGACTGGACGTTTGCGGGCCTGGCGGGCTCGACTGTCGGCGGCTGTGCGGAAAGAGTGCCCGTTTCGCCGTTTTCTGGCCCGGCTGACTCTGTTCGCGAGGAAGAGCCGTCGTCGTGCGCTACCGGCAAGCTTTTCGGCGAATCATGGTCAAGCCATGTGCTACATAGTTCCAGGATACTTTTCATGACATTTTTTTAAGGCGCGTCCCGCAACGGTTCGCCGCCGCTATTGTTACTTTCCCGCTTGACGCTCTCGCCGCTGCCGTCCGCAGGGACGTGCTGATCTTCCTCGCGCGCTGCATTTGATGCAGCGGCCGCATCAAGGCCGGAGGTGTCCGTTGCACGCAATAAATGCGCAGGTGATATGGGACGGGATTCGACCTGTTCTTTCCAGAACGACGAAAGCAGTCGCGAGTGCCACGACCGCCAGCAACCCAACGGACAGTACGCATTTCAGGCGTGAACGTGGCCGCACAGGCTCGACGTTTGCTTCCCGGGCAGGCACCGTCATTTGCTGCGCGGCCGCCGGTTCCGCGCGGAGTGCCTCGACATCCTTGATCAGTTCCGCCAGCACGCGCAGCTTCTTGCCCAACACGGTTCGTTCGACCTGGATACGCTTTAGCTCACTTTCAAGCTCGGTGGCGTACGACTCCAGCGAACTCGCGTCTTCTTTCAGCCGTGAGAGCATGGACAGAACATCGTCTGCTGTTTCAGTCGAAGAAAGAGGATTGGGATTCCAGCCTCCAGCGAGCGGGGACATGTATTTCATCTGGTATGGATAGCGCATTCCTTACTCCGCAGGGTGAAGTTGCCAGCGAATTGCCGGAGGATGCGCCATGTGGCGACGGGTGGAAAGCCGGTTCTGGTATTGCCCAACATTACAGATCACTGCCTGATCTCTCGGAGAACACGTTCAACTTCGCGCGCGACACGCCCCCGTTCTGCAAGGGGGCGGCACTCTTCGGTTGCGACGGCTATCGGAGCGACATGGCTCCTTTGCCGTCAAAGACTGTGGTGGATTGTATGCAGGCAGGAGATGCTTCGCCATAAGACGAGTCGCAACCGTGGACAGGCGCGGTGCCAATCTGGCCGCGCTCGAAGCGCTCAACGCAGGGCGGCCGACACCGATCAGGATCCAGCAGAACTAATACCGGAACAACATCATCGAGCAGGACTATCGTGCCATCAAACGCATCATCAAATCCATGATGGGCTTCAAGGATCTGCGTTGCGCGCGCATCACCCTCGCCGAATCGAAGTCAATGAAATGAACTCCTCCCAATCGATATTTTCAACAGCGTGTTTTAGATGCACTACGTTGATGAGGAAACTGGCGAGATCGTGAACAGGCCGATCAAACGAGCATAGTTTCTTGAGTACTTTGCGAACCGTACACCATGCCTGAATGAAATGAGCGCGTCCCACTCGGGGATGAGTAGGCAGCGGAAGGTGGACCCTCACGGGCCGACAACATCTCTTCGAGCTCGTTGCCTGAATGAGGAGCGAGTGAGCGGATTTCATACGGGCCAGCAGCGGCATTACCGGTTGCGTGAAGGCCGGATAGAAAGCTGCAAGCCATCCTCTCAGTTTGAACAGACGAAAACGGTCGCAAAACAGGACGTGTTCAATGAGCACAGGATGATGGCGACTCCTTCGACCACCTGATACGCGCGGTCGCGGACAGGCTCGCCTGCGCCGCATCCGGCATCGAGCGCGGCCATGATGATCCCGATCTTCTGAAGCGTGATCGCGAGCGGCATGTTAAACGGCCGCGACGCCGGGTGCGGATAGTCGATGTTCATGACCGTGGGATTCAAGAATGACCTTGATGCGCTGTCTTGTCGCAGGTCCAGGAATTGGGGGCACGGTTGTTTCGGACCAGTCCTGTACCAGGCAATACCCCTCAGGCTTACCCTCTCATTGAACATTTTTGAGATACCAGCGGAGACTGTTATGAGCGCCTTTATGAACACCGCCCAAAAGTCCTTGCGTTTCATGGTTGAAAAATGGCTTTCGCCAACCCCAGCGACGCCGGCTCGCGTAACCCGATACGGCCGGACAGGTTCCGATCAGAGTCGCTACGTATGCGTTGAGGCACTTCGACCGAAAGGTCCGGTGGTACTTTTTTTCTTCCGGCATGGTGACGGTGCGTGGCACGTGTTCCCACCTGAGCCAGCTCGCCTGACATTAGGGCTTCACGCAAATGCCGCCTGATTGCGATACCTGTCTCCGTCCATGGGCGTGGCCATCAGTGACACCCATTGGAAAGAGGGGTGCTTCCATCCATGTTCGCATAAGCATTTTTTGTATTTTTTGAGGAGATTGTCATGAGCCACTTTTTCTGCTTGACGTGACGCATCTGCACAGCCGCGCGGGCATTACGCGCCACAGCCACTTCCGCCTGAATCCATTGCGCCTGTTTTCCGTACTGCGAAAGCTGTTGGCTTCACGTCGCCCGGCCTGCAATTGCCGCTGAACGGGGGAGGACACGATTTGGTTTTCTTCCACGTATTCATGATGCTGGCTGCATTTCTGGTAACTGCTTGCGGATTTGGATCTGAATTACAGAGGCGATAGTCAAGGAAAACGAAGTATTACGGGAATCAGGTGTGGCAAAGCGGGCGATGAAATGATTGACGCCTTCACGAGCGGTTTTTCTCCATGCGCCGGACGTGAAACACGAACATCGACAACGCAATCAGCTGCGGCTGTAGTGCCGCAGATTGATCATCGTATCGGCCAGCGTCTTGAAGGCGTAGTGCAGATGGCTGAGGCGCTCGAAGCGCAGCAGCAGGTGACGGAACCTGTCTTCCCAGCCGAAAAAAGCCGCTCGATGGTACAGAACCGCACTTCAAAGATGGCCGGGTCGAACCGCAGCTTGCGTCCTTGACTGAGTGCTTTCGACCGCGTGAATTCGGGTTGATATTGGGAACCATGTCGCGGTTGAAAACGTCTTTGCGGTTCTTTCGGCAGTCGTACACGCCATCGAGGCTCTCGATGGTGCCCGCAGGTCCAACCACCGCCCGGGCGATGCATGTGAGCCGAGGCAGTGCGTCTCGCAACAGCGGCGATTCATTCCGATTGCCCGGAGCGCTCACGGACGGCGCGATCACGTTGCAGCGCCGATCGCAGAAGGCGACAACCTTGTCGCCTTTGAGCTTTTTGTGCCGGCTGAAGCCGGGTTTGTCACCGCCCTTCTTCGCGGCAGTGGTCTCGTGCCATCCCCGTGAATAGAAACCCGCAACCAGTTGTTCGTTTCGGTCCGCTTGCCGGTCGCGCCGGCTCGCCACCGCGCATCGCGCGCGTCGGCGAATCACACCGTGAACAACGGGCGCAACTGCCGAACGTTGTCCACGCTCTCCAGTGTGTTGATCCGTTCAATCAATTGATCGGTCTTTCGAGCGCCAAGCACCGGCGCCATCAAGTCGCGCGCTTTCGCATTGACCGCTTCGGTATTCAACGGGTTTTCTTTCGTGCCCGGCGGGAATTTAGTGAAGTGATCGACCTTGCGGCCGTCGGTCAGCGTGACTTCGACAATGGCGCCACGTGGCGCGGCCGGGTCCATCAACGCGGCGTCCGGCGTCACGGTGACCTTCGCGCGCTGCGCGAGAATGCGCGGGTCGTGCATCAGCGCGACATCGTGACTGTCGGCGAACGACACCGCTCCTTTGACGAGCGCGAGCGCCACGAGATGCTGGCAATTGACGTCGGGCATCGCGCTGTCGCCGACAATGCCCTCGGCGTCGGTGGGAATCTTCACGATGATGCTGCGTACGTTGTCCGGGGTGAGGCCGTATTGCTTGCGCAGCGTCAGCAATGCGTCGAGCGGCGACTGGATCGGATAGCCGACCGAGTACGTCTTGATCGCCGTCTCGGTGACGTAGAAGCGGCTGCCGAGCCCGTCGAGCATTGCTTCCGGCTTCGGGCTGGTCGATAGCGCGATGAACAGATTGTTGGTGCCGTCGAGCACATCGTAGACGCCGGTGAGACCGGCCTGCACCATGTCGACCGCCGTCACGCCGTTGCGTGCGCCCATGCCCGCGAAGTCGAACGCCTTTTCGATGTGGTCCTTGTCCTTCACCCAGCTCCATAAGCCCGACACCTGTTGTGCGGAATAGGAGATCGCATAGCGCATCCGCAGTTCATCCAGTTGCGCGAGCGACGCCGCGGCGCCGAGCGCGCCGAAGGTGGACGCGGTGCCTTCGGCGCTGCGATGCGTGCCGCGTACCAGATCCGGCCCGAGCGCCATCAGCAGACGGCAGGCCAGATCGTAGCCGAGCGTGACCGCGCGAATCAGTGCTTCGCCGCTGCTGCCTTCGCGTTCACCCAGCGCCAGCGCGGCCGGCACGACCGAGCTTCCGGGATGGGCCTTGGTGACGGGCTCGAAGTCGTCGGTTTCGTCGGAGTGCGCGCACATCGCGTTGGCGAGCGCGGCGTTGATCGCCGTGGTGCGAAACGTCGCGCCGATCACCGAGGCTTGCGGCTCGCCGCCGAGTCCGCGAACGTAGTTCACCGCCATCGTGCCCGGTTTCATGCGGGAACCGGACACCATCGCGCCGAAGGTGTCGAGGATGCGATGCTTGCATGCGAGCACGACCGCATCGGGGAGCGCGTTGCTGCGTGCCGACACCATGTAGCGCGCGAGCCTGCCGGTCACGTCGGCATTGTCGGCGGCGAAGAGTCGGGTAGGAGACAGCGTCAGGGCGGCGATTGCGCCGACCGATTGAAGCACGCGGCGGCGCGCCATCCTGTGACACTCGGACATGCAGATTCCTTATCGTTTTCGATAGTCAGTTGGACGGGCGAGGCGGCGCTCGTATTGGTCGCGGCGGATTCCGTCGACCCGTTACGTGTGCCGTCTATTCAATCTCGGTTCATCGACACCCAGCGTGTGCCGAGCCCGTCAGCGATCGACGCCGCATCGAACCGGTAAGCCATCAAGGCCGCGAACCCCCGGCGGCCATCGATCGATGCGGGCGCGCTGGTGAAGCCATGTTTGGCGAGCAGCGTGGCTTCGATCGCATCGGCGGCGGCCTTGCCGGTTTCGATCGCGCCCAACGCCTCGCCCTGGTTACGCGCGAGTCCCGCCGTCTGGGTCGCCGCAATGCCGAGCGCGTGACGCGTGCGCGACTGATCGAGCTTGTGCAGACGCGCGAGCGCCAGCGCCGCGCCGAGAATACCGACGGCGGATGCCACGTTCCAGCGCGCGCGGAACTCGTCGCTATCGACGGCGGCAAGAATCCGCGCCGCCGCTTCGATACCGACGGCGGCCGCCGCTGCGATCTCGTCATCGGACGCCGCGAGCGTGTCGCCCATCGCGATCACCGCCGCAAGAACGGGCGTTGCTGTCGAAGCCGGCGCACGCCTGGCGAGCGTCGAGCCGATCACCCATGCGCGTACGCGCGTGTCGTTCGGCGCATGGCCTTGCGATTGCAGCAGCGCGGCGAGTTCGCGCCCGGCATCTCCGGCGTCGCCGGCAGTGGCGAGGCGCTCCCGCGCTTCGCGCACGGCCTGTCTGGCGCTGGACTGCACGCGCTGATCCATCAACGGGATGGCGGCGAATCCGATCAGCGCATCGGACACGGCGGACTGAGCGGCGGGGTTATGCATGATTCAATTCCTTGTTCGAAGTGCAGAGCGAGAACAGCGGGTCGAGATTGGGCGCGGCATCGAGACCTTCGACGATGGCCGCGAGTCGCGCGGCGGCGTCATTGCCCAGTTGCGGGTCCACCAGCAAGCGGACCTTGTCCATCAGTTCATCGTCGGTGAGCGGGCGCGCGAGGCTGCCGCGCGCATGCTCGACGTGATGCGCGAGAGTCGAGCCGTCATGGAGACGCACCTCGATGAACACTTCGTCGCGCTGCACCGACGCATCCGGTGCGAGCGTCGTTTTTGCGCGCAGCGCGCGCACGTCGTCGCGCACCACGCGCTGATCCTCGTATTGCGCGAGGCCGACCTGCCGGTCGCAGAGCGCCGCAGCGACGCCGTGAATCGCGCTGAAACGCGCCTGCAGTCCGTCCTTCGGCTGCGGGTTGCCCATCAGTTCGGGCACGAGCGGATGGCAGCGCAGCGTGATCGTCCCGATCGACGCCACGTCATCGATTCGCGTGGACAGCGCGAGTCCGCCGTCGATCGCCGGATGCGCGACGATCCCGCACGGATACGGCTTGTAGGTATTGAAGAGCAATTCCCAGCGCTCGCCGAACTCGTCGTTCATCTGCGCGAAGTCGACCCGGGTCGACAGCGAGTGCGAGTAACCTCCCTGCGCTTCGAAGATATCCACCGGCGCGCGCGCGCCTTGCTGCGCGAGACGCGCGGCGGCAATGCCATTCGCGGCGGCCTTGCCCGGGTGATAAGGCTTGGTCATCGTGCCGAACGCTTCGCGCTGCCCGACGAACATCGAAGCGGCAATCGAAACGGCCTGGGCCAGCGCCGCTTCATCGAAGCCAAGCAGCAACGCCGCCGTCACCGCGCAGCCGATCACACCGCACGTGCCGGTGATATGCCAGCCCCGGTCGTAGTGTTCCGGTGAGATCGACACGCCGACCCGCAACTGCGCCTCGCAACCGAGCGCGAACGCACTCAGCGCCTGCGCGCCGCTCGGCCGCGTTTCGGACGCAAGCGCGGTCAGCACAGCGAACGCCGACGCGGCCGGATGGATCACGGTGGCGAGATGGGTGTCGTCGAAATCGTCGAGGTGGCCCGCGAAGCCGGTCGCCAGCGCGGAGAAATGACTGTCGACACGTTCGCCGCGTCCCGGCACCGGTGCCGTTTCGGCGACGCCCAGTTCGCGGGCGGCCGCGAGAATTGCATCGACACCCGGATGCTGGCACGCGCCGATCGACGTTCCGATCACGTTGATGAGCGAGCGCCTGGCTTCGCGCGCGACGTGATACGGCAACGGACGCTGCGCCAGTTGGTGAAGGCCCTGCGCGAACGCGGCGGCAATGGAACTCATTGAGACAACTCCTCGAGACGAACGCCGTTGGTGCGCGGCCCGAACAGGCCGACCATCACGACGATCACAAGCATGGCTGACGAAATCAGCACGAATACGGCGGGCACGCCCGAATGCTTGAGCAGCGCCGCCACCCAGAAACCGACGAAGATCGAACTGACCCGGCTCCAGCTGAACACGAAGCCGACCGCGCGAGCCCTGATGCGGGTCGGATACAGCTCCGCCTGATAGGTGTGAAAGATGCCGATCATCCAGTTGTTCGCGATCGTCACGATGCCGCCGAACAGCACGATCAGCACCGGCTCGCGCACCATGCCGAACAGCACGCCGGCCACGGCCACCACGATCGCGCAGCCGACCAGTTGCCATTTACGCTGCACGCGCTCGGCGCAAAGCATCGCGCCGAGCGCGCCGAGCGGCGTCGTGAACGCGATCACCATCGTATAAAGCAGCGAATGCGTGATCGTGATTCCCTTCGAGTAAAGCAGCACCGGCACCCATGCGCCGAAGCCATACACGCCGAAGGTCTGGAAGAAGTTGAACATCGACAGCATCACGGTGCGTCTGAGATAGCGGCCCTGCCACATTTCCGCCCACGAGCCTTGCTCGCCACGGCTCGACGCGGGCGCGTCCAAACCCGGCGGCGCGAGCGTGCGGCCAGTCTCCGCGATGACGCGTGCCTCGATCGCATCGACGATCGCGTGAGCCTCGGCCTCGCGGCCCTTGCTTTCGAGCCAGCGCGGCGACTCGGGCAGACCGCGCCGCATGAACCAGATCAGGATCGCGCCGGCCGAGCCGATGATCATCACCCAACGCCAGCCGTCGAGTCCGAGCACCGTGTGCGGCACCAGCAGATACGACAGCACCGCGACGACCGGCACGGAAGTCAGAATGACGAGAATGCTGAACGCCGAATAACGTCCGCGCGCGCGAGACGGTGTGAGTTCGGATATGTAGGTATCCACGGTAATCAGTTGCACGCCGATGCCGACGCCCGCGAAAAAGCGCCACACGTCCATGGCTTCGGGCGAGGTCTGAAAGGCCGCGACGAAGGTCGCCACCGAGTAGATCAGCATCGCGCCGGTGAAGACCGCGCGCCGTCCGAAGCGGTCGGTGAAACCGCCCAGCGCGACCGTGCCGACGAACATGCCCGCGAAGAACGAGCCGAGAAAGCTCGCGAAGCCGTTCACGTCGAACAGACCCGCCGTGGTGGCACGGTAGAGGCCGCTGCCGATCAGGCCCAGAGAGATATAGGCGGCCATGAACATTTCGTAGAACTCGAACCAGCCGCCGATCGCGATGCGCACCACCAGGCCGCTGAAATACCGAGTAGGCGGCAAGCGGTCGAGCCGCGCCGACACGCTGGGCGCGGCCTGCGCGGTCCCGGCGATTTCCTTTTCCATGTACATGACGTCTCCTGGTCTGTATGGAAACAGCGTGTCGGCTTTTTGTCTTTAGTGTCGACACTTAGCGCATGATAATGCGACGCAGCGGCTAATTTCAAGGCTTTGCGAACTTAAATGTGTACACTTAGTTCTCGTTAGCCCGTAAGGCTAATGGCAAAGGAGGCCACGGCGGTTTGCTAGAATCCGCTGCTGTGCCCGCCCCGGCACGCTTTCAGGAAAGGACCCGCGATGGACCAGGATGTCGACAAAAGCGCGCTCGCGGACGACGGCGAAGCGTCGCCTGTGGCGGAAATCGTCGACTGGGTGGCGCGCGCGATCATCGAAGGCAGGCTGGCGGCCGGCGACGATCTGAACTCGGTCGATCTCGCCAAACGTTTCGGCGTAAGCCGCACGCCGGCGCGCGAGGCGCTGTTCGTGCTGAGCCGCGAAGGACTGGTCGACTGGTCGCCGCGCCGGCGGCCTCGCGTGTCGGCGGTCAATCTGAAGGACGTGCGGGAGATCTATCAGCTTCGGGCGATTCTCTACGCGCAGGTCTCGCTCGCGATCGTCGAGCATGCCACCGACGACGACATTGCGTCGCTGTGGCGCGCTCATCAACGTCTGGCCGAGGTCGCCGCGAAAGGGGACGTCGACGGTTATTTCTGGGCCAACGTCGCGTTCCGCGACGAAGAATTGCGCGTGTGCCGCAACGGCATTTTCAAGGAAGTGCTCGACTCGATGCGGATGCGGACCAACCGTCTGCGGCACCTCAGCACGACGCTGCCCGGCCGCCTGCAACGCTCGTGTTCGGACCATCAACGGCTGTGCGAAGCGTATGCCGAACGGGACGGCACGCTCGCGGCCGCTTTGAATCGCTCGATCGTGCTGAGTGCGTTGCACGCGATCGAGCAGGCGTGGCCTGTTCAGTCCTGATCCGCATAGAGTTGCCAGCCGTCGGTATGGCCCGCGCGGCGCACGCCAGCGGTTTGCCAGTGAAATCAGTAAATAAGAACGGTCCGATCAGATAAATTCATTTTTCAAGATGGATGATCCTGCGTAGCCTTCAGCTTTGAACGAGGCTGCAACAGCGCGGCGTCAACGGCTTCGGCTTTGCGCGCCCGATGTTCAGATCACATCCATTCGGAAAACGGTCCGCTCCATCACGGGCGCGGTTCCACCATCTTGAGCGACCCCATGAACTCCCCGGCGAATCGGCTCGACGCATTGGCGACTCGGCCCAGTCAATCCAGCTACGCGGAACGCAACACGGCGTACTGGCAGCGCAATCTCGCGGTCTGCGTGTTCGGCTCGTTCACCACGCTGGTGAGCTTGAGCATGCTGCTGCCTTTTCTGCCGCTGTACGTCGAGCAGCTCGGCGTCAGTTCGCCGGCCGCGGTGGTTCAATGGTCCGGCGTCGCATTCGGCGCGACCTTCTTCGGCACCGCCGTGACCGCGCCGCTGTGGGGGCGTCTCGCCAATCGCTATGGACGCAAGCCGATGCTCGTGCGCGCGGCGATCGGCATGGCGGTGGTGATGTCGCTGATCGGCGTCGCGCGCAGCGTGACCGACCTCGTCGCGCTTCGGCTGGTGGCCGGCTTGATCGGCGGTTATGCATCGGCGTCGATCGTGATGATCGGCACGCAGGCGCCGCGCGAACGCGCCGGCTGGGCGCTCGGCGTGCTGTCGATCGGCGCGTTGGCGGGCAATCTGATCGGGCCGCTGGTGGGCGGCTTTCTGCCTGGCTGGGTCGGGATTCGCGGCACGTTCTTCGTCGGCGGCGCGATGATCGCGGTGGCCGCGGTGGCGACCATGCTGCTGGTGCGCGAAGACTTCGACAAGACCGTCGATGCGAAGCACCGGCTCGCCGCGAAAGCGTCGCCACGCGTGAGCGTGAATCGCGCGGTGATCCCGGCGCTGCTCGTCACGGCGATGATGGTGCTGCTCGCCAACATGTCCATCGAGCCGATCATCACGGTGTACATCGGCCAGTTGGGCGTGCCGCACGTGCAGCTTGCGCGCGTCGCGGGCATCGTGATGGCGGCGTCCGCGTTCGGCAGCATGCTGACCGCGCCACGGCTGGGGGCGCTCGCGGACCGTGTCGGCGGCTGGAACGTGATCATCGGCTGCCTTGTTGCGACGGCGCTGGTCATGCTGCCGCAGGCTTTCGTTACACACTGGTGGCAGCTCGCGTTGCTGCGCGGGCTGATGGGGATGACGATCGCCGGGTTGCTGCCGTCGATCGCGAAACTGGTGCGTCAGTCGGTCGATGAAAGCCAGTCGGGAACGACCTTGGGTTATCTGCAGTCGGCGCAGTTCAGCGGGCAGGTGGTCGGGCCGTTGATCGGCGGACAGATTGGCGCGCATCTCGGGTTGCAGCCGGTGTTTTTTGTCACTGGGTTGCTGCTGGTGTGCTGCGCAGGGCTCAATTACTGGGTGCGTTCGCGCGATGCAGGCGCGATCCGTTCAGTTGCTTGATTGAGAAACGCTGCGCTTCATCATCAGCTCGCTGCCACGGCGAGCATCGGCGGCGGGCAGCCATTCGCAGACGCTGGTGCAGGCGGGTATCCGGCATCGGTTCTGATGTGCTTGCGGGTCGCCGGTACGGTGGTCGTCGGGATCAAACTCGACAATCGTATCGGCGACACACATATGTCGATCTGAGAACCAGGCGCTGCGCCGTCATAAGGAAAAAATCCATACGCGCGGCAGCGCCCAAGCGCTCACGATGAAGCATCCGTTTTCAGCAACACCGGATCGTTGCGATACAAGTCGGGAAACATCCGCTTCAGGCCGCTCACCTTCGGCAGATCGTTGATGGCGATATACGGATAGTCCGGATGAAGCGCCAGGAAATTCTGGTGGTAGCTCTCCGCCGGATAAAAGCCCTTGAACTCCTCCACACGCGTGACGATCGGCCGGGGAAACACATGCGCGTTGTCGAGTTGCGCGATATACGACTTCGCGACGCTGCGCTGCTCCGCATTCGCGGGGAAAATCGCCGACCGGTATTGCGTGCCGTGGTCCGGGCCCTGGTAGTTCAACTCGGTCGGGTCGTGCGCGACCGAGAAGAAGATTTGCAGCAGACGCCCATAGGTAATCTGCGTCGGGTCATACGTGATCTGCACCGACTCAGCATGTCCGGTATCGCCTTCGCTGACGGTTTCATATTGCGCGGTGCCGGCCGCGCCGCCGGAATAGCCCGACGCGACCTGCTTCACGCCCCGCACGTGTTCGAAAACGCCCTGCACGCCCCAGAAGCAGCCGCCCGCCAGCACTGCGGTTTCGCTATGCGTGGCCCCGACCTGTTCGTCCTGAACGGGCGGTGGAATCTTCGTCGCCGCTTCGGCTGAATTGGCGATGCGCTGCGCGGCCAGCACACTTGCCGCAATCGCGACACAACCCGCGATCCGGGCGAGGGTCGAGCGCTTGCGCAAGGAAGTCTTGATGGCAGATGTCGTGTTCATGATGCCGGTTCCTCAAATAGTCATTGATCGTGGTTAATTGATGCCGTCCGGTTCAGATCAGCCGAACGTGAACGCATACGCCTGCACGCCCGGATCGAGAAACTCGATCGAGAACGTGTGGTCCGCCACATCGCCGCTTTGCCGCACGAGCTGGTAAAGGCGCTGTTCCGTCACCGTGCCGCTGCCGTCGGCGGCGCTGTCGGCGCCGTGTGCCGCGCCGGGCGCCGCGCCATCGACGCTCACGCGAAAGCGCACCGGCTTGCCGTCCTTGCCCGGGCCGAGCACCAGATGCAGATCGCGCGCATGAAAGCGATAGACGATGCGCCCGTTCGCCGCCGCAAGGCTCGCGTGCTCGGGACCGACCTTCCATGCGCCGGCCAATCCCCAATCGTTGACGCCGGGCTGCGACGGCGCCGTGTACGTGCGCACCTTGTCCTGCGCTTCGCCGCCGGGCGACGCGAAGTTCTCCGCGCGCTGATAGCCGATGTAGGTTTCCGGCGATTGCAGATCGGCGTTGTCGGCGGCTGCCTGCACGCCTTGCGCGTTCGTGCCCGCGATGCCGAGCGCGACCTTCGTCGCACTCGTATGCCCCGCTTCGGCGAGCAGTTGCTGGATCACCTTCTCCGATTCCGCGTAGTCGCCTTCGCCGAAATGGTGGTAGCGGATCTGGCCTTGCGCGTCGACGAAATAGTGCGCCGGCCAGTACTGGTTGTTCAGCGCACGCCAGATCGCGTAGTTGTTGTCGATTGCCACGGGGTAGTCGACGCCGAGGTCGCGGGTGGCCTTCTTCACGTTGTCGATATTGCGTTCGAACGCGAACTCCGGCGCGTGCACGCCGATCACGACGAGCCCCTGGTCCTTGTACTTCTGTGCCCACGCTTTGACATACGGCAGCGAACGCAGACAGTTGATGCACGAGTAAGTCCAGAAATCGACCAGCACGACCTTGCCGCGCAAGTCCTGAGTGGTCAGCGGCGGCGAATTCAGCCACTGAACCGCGCCGTTCAGCGACGGCAGCACGCCTTCGACGGGCAGCGGCGCAGCGTCGCCGGAAGCGGCGTGCGTCGCGCGCATCATCGAGCCGGATGCATCGCCGGAGGTCGCACTTGCATTGGCGTCAGCAGCCGCGATCGCCGGCGCGTTGCCGCTCATCATCGCGCGGTTGTTGTCTGCCGCGGCCTGCTTCGCAGGCGCTGCTGCGGGCGAAAACCGGTCCACCAGCTTCTGTTCGAGACCGCCAGTGGCGACCGTCGACACCTTTGCCAGCACGCCGGTGTCGAGACCCAGCGAGATCGCTATGACGCCGAGCAGCATCGCCGCGCCGATCCCACGGCGAATCCATTCACCCGCGCCGAGCGAACGCTTCATTGCCGTGAACACCCGGCCGCCGATCAACAACGCCACCGCGAGCGAAGTCGCGGCGCCGGCCGCATAGGCCGCGAGCAACAGCGTGGTGCCGACGCTCGCGCCGCGCAGCGCGGCACCGGTCAGCACCAGCCCGAGAATCGGGCCGGCACACGGCGCCCACAGCAGGCCGGTCGCGATGCCGAGCAGAAACGACGATCCCGCGCGAGCCTGCTGACCGTCGGCTTGCGCGAAGTTCGACAGCCGGTTGCCGGCGCTCACGAACGGGCGCATCAGATGATCGGCGAAACGCGGCAGCAGCAGCGTCAGGCCGAAGATGGCGAGCAACGCGATCGCGAGCCAGCGGCCATACTGGTTGGCCTGCGTGACCCAGCCGCCGCCGACCGCGGCCAGCGTCGCCACGAGAGCGAACGTCAGCGCCATGCCGGCGAGCAAGGGCAGGCCGCTGCGGACGAACGGTTGATCGGCGCGCGCGAAAACGAACGGCAGCACCGGCAGAATGCACGGGCTGAGGATCGTGAGGGCGCCGCCGAGATAGGCGAGAACGATGAGTAGCATGGCGATTCCAGACGTGGGTGTGTGGGTCGTTCAGCGGGAGTGGGCCGGCTCAGGCGGCAGCCGGGGTAAATATCAGAGCGACACCGTTCATGCAGTAGCGCAGGCCGGTCGGCGGCGGGCCGTCGTCGAACACGTGACCGAGGTGGCCGCCGCAGCGCCGGCAATGCACCTCCGTGCGCGAGACGCCGAACGAGCGGTCCTCGCGGGTCGCCACGGCGTGATCGAGCGGCGCCCAGAAACTCGGCCAGCCGGTATGGCTGTCGAATTTCGTGTGCGACGCGAACAGGTCGAGCCGGCATCCCGCACAGCCGGACACGCCCGCGCGATGCTCGTCATTCAGCGGACTGCTGTATGGCCGCTCGGTGCCTTCGTGGCGCAGTACGTCATACTGAGCCGGCGTCAGCGACTGGCGCCATTGCGCGTCCGTGCGGGTGACTTCGAAACTTTCGGATGGCGTGGCGGCCTGCGCCGCGGCGGCCAGCGCGGCGAGCGCCGCCGCGCCTGAAAAAAGGAAGCGCCTTCTGCATTGCATGATGAGCCCCTTGGCGAGTGTTCGTGCGTAGTTGCGCAAAGTGATGAAAAGTGGCCTCATCGTAGGGCGCCGCGGGTGTCGAAGTCCTCACAAAAAGTTAAATTAAATGTGATAACTCGCCGCCCGAAAATTTTGCACAATGACGCCACGGCTTGCGTCGGCTGAAGGGTCTTCCGCCAACGCGCCGAATCACGCTCCCTGCACGTTCCTTCAGGCACCCGAAGCCCTCCATGGACCAACCGAAGCGCATCCTGATCGTCGAAGACGACGTCGACATCGCCAACGTACTGAGCCTTCATCTGCGCGATGAACGCTATGAAGTCGTGCACAGCGCCGACGGCAACGAAGGGCTGCGCCTGCTTGAGCAAGGCGGCTGGGACGCGTTGATCCTCGATCTGATGCTGCCCGGCGTCGACGGGCTGGAAATCTGCCGGCGCGCGCGGGCGATGACGCGCTACACGCCGATCATCATCACCAGCGCGCGGTCGAGCGAAGTGCACCGGATTCTCGGCCTCGAACTCGGCGCCGACGACTATCTGGCCAAGCCGTTCTCGGTGCTCGAACTGGTGGCGCGCGTGAAGGCGCTGCTGCGGCGCGTCGAGGCGCTGGCGAAAGATTCGCGCATCGACGCAGGCAGCCTGCGGATCGCCGGACTGACGATCGACCCGCTGACACGCGAGGCTACCGTCGACGGCGCGCCGATCGAACTGACGCCGCGCGAATTCGACCTGCTGTATTTCTTCGCGCAGCATCCGGGGAAAGTGTTCTCGCGGATGGACCTGCTCAATGCCGTATGGGGCTATCAGCACGAGGGTTATGAGCACACCGTCAACACCCACATCAACCGGCTGCGCGCGAAGATCGAAGCCGATCCGGCCCAGCCCGAGCGCATCCTCACCGTCTGGGGGCGCGGCTACAAGCTGGCCGTGGCCGGTGGCGATGCGCCGGCCACGGGCGGCACTCACAAGGACGCGCCGTGAAGCTGACGCTCACCCAGCGGCTCTCGCTCGTTTTCTCCGCGCTGTTGCTCGCATGCTGCGGCGCGTCGGCGTGGCTGCAAATCCGTTCGAGCGATCTGCACGAAAAAGAAGTGGTGCAGAGCCTGTCGAAGGACCTCGCCGACCATATCGCGCACCGCACCACGCTGATGGACGCGAACGGCTTGCGGCCCGATGCGGTACGCCAACTTTTCGGGCAACTGATGATGGTGAATCCGAGCGTCGAGGTCTACCTGCTCGACAACCAGGGGCGCATCCAGGGTGACGACGCCCCGGCGGGTCACGTCAAGCGCGAACAGGTGGACCTCGCGCCGATCCGGCGCTTCATTGCGGGCGACCCGCTGCCGATCCTCGGCGACGACCCGCGCAGCGTCGACGGCAAAAAGGTGTTTAGCGCCGCGCCGTTGCGACTGAACGGCCAGCCGCCGTCCGGCTATATCTACGTGGTGCTGCTCGGCGAAGAGCACGACGCGCTCGCCGCGCGCGTGGCGGCCAGCTCGGTGCTGCGCACCACGTTGTGGTCAATGGCGCTGGTCGCGCTGCTGGGCTTGCTCGCGGGTTTGACGGCATTCGGGCTGATCACGCGGCCGCTGCGACGTCTCACCGACGCGATGCGCCGTTTCGACGCGGAAGGCGAGCCAGACACACAGCCCAGCGTGCCGCGCTCGGCGGCGGCCGGACAGCGCGACGAAATCGCCGTGCTCGAAGCGACGTTCGCGCAGATGGCGAAGCGCATCGGCGACCAGTGGCGCGCGCTGACGCGGCAGGACCAGCAACGGCGCGAGCTGATCGCCAACATTTCGCACGACCTGCGCACGCCGTTGACCTCGCTGCACGGCTATCTGGAGACGCTCTCGTTGAAGTCCGACACCATCGGCGAAACGGAGCGCGCCCGCTATCTCGCGATCGCGCTCGCGCAAAGCGTCAAGGTAGGGCGGCTCGCGCAGTCGCTATTCGAACTGGCGCGGCTCGAACACGGCAACGTGCAGCCGATGCTCGAACCGTTCTCGCTGGTCGATCTGGTGCAGGACGTCTTTCAGAAATTCGAGTTGCCGGCCGAGGCGCGGCACATCCGCTTGCGGGCGGGCATTCCGCCGCGCCTGCCGAACGTGTGCGCCGATCTGGGGATGATCGAGCGTGTGCTGACGAATCTGCTCGACAACGCGATTCGCCACACACCCGCTGAAGGCGCGATCGACGTGGACCTTGCGTATCAGGACGGCAAGGTAGCGGTGACGGTGAGCGATACCGGCCCCGGCATTCCCCCCGAACAACGCGCGGGTCTGTTCGAGCGCCCGTTCAACCCGAGCGGTCCGCATCGCGGCGGCGGACTCGGCTTGCTGATCGTGCAGCGCATGCTGCAATTGCATCACAGTCAGATACGTCTGGTCGATCGCGCGGGAGCGGGTACGACGTTCTGCTTCGAATTGCCGACGGCGGATCAGTCGAGCGCCGCCGGCCTGCGGCTGTGAGCGAAGGCTAGATGCCGCCCATACACAGGTACTTGATCACCACATAATCGTCGATGCCGTAATGCGAGCCTTCGCGGCCCAGGCCCGATTGCTTGACGCCGCCGAACGGCGCGACCTCGTTCGAGATGAGGCCCGTGTTGATGCCGACCATCCCGTATTCGAGCGCTTCGGCGACGCGCCACACGCGGCCGATATCGCGGCTGTAGAAGTACGACGCGAGGCCGAACTCGGTGTCGTTGGCGAGGCGGATCACTTCTTCGTCCGACGAGAAGCGCAAGAGCGCCGCGAGGGGGCCGAAGGTTTCGTCGCGCGAAACTTTCATGGCCGGCGTGACGCCGGCGAGCACGGTCGGCTCGAAGAAGCCGTGGCCGAGCGCATGACGCCGGCCGCCGGTGACGATGCGCGCGCCTTGCGCGAGCGCGTCTTCGATGTGCGACTCGACCTTGAGCACGGCGGCTTCGTTGATCAGCGGACCTTGCGTGACGCCGTCTTCGGTGCCGAGGCCCACCTTCAGCTGCTCGACGGCGACACGCAGTTTTTCGGAGAACGCGTCGTAGACTTTATCGTGCACATAGAAGCGGTTCGTGCACACGCAGGTCTGCCCGCTGTTGCGATACTTCGATGCGATCGCGCCGGCTACCGCGGCATCCAGATCGGCGTCGTCGAACACGATGAACGGCGCGTTGCCCCCCAGTTCGAGCGAGACCTTCTTGACCGTCGGCGCGCACTGCGCCATCAGCAGACGGCCGACCGGCGTCGAGCCGGTGAACGACAGCTTGCGCACGACCGGATTGCCGGTCAGCTCCGCGCCGATCGCTTTCGGCTCGCCGGTCACCACGTTGAACACGCCGCGCGGCACGCCCGCGCGTTCGGCCAGCACGGCGAGCGCGAGTGCGGAAAGCGGCGTGGCCTAAGCCGGTTTGACGATGATCGGACAGCCCGCCGCGAGCGCGGGGCCGACCTTGCGGGTGATCATCGCAGCGGGGAAGTTCCACGGCGTGATGGCCGCGCAGACGCCGACCGGTTCCTTCGTCACGACAATGCGCTTGTCGCTGGCGGGCGTGGGAATGGTGTCGCCGTTCACGCGTTTGCCTTCTTCCGCGAACCATTCGAGGAACGATGCGGCGTACTGGATCTCGCCTTTGGCTTCGGCGAGGGGCTTGCCTTGCTCGGTGGTCAAGATCAGCGCGAGATCGTCGGCGTTGTCCAGCATCAGGTCGTGCCACTTGCGCAGGATCGTCGCGCGCTGTTTGGCGGTGAGGGCTCGCCAGGCGGGCCATGCGGCGTTGGCGGCGTCGATCGCGCGACGGGTTTCCGCCGTGCCCATCAGCGGCACCGTCGCGATGCTTGCGCCGGTGGCCGGGTTGGTGACTTCGAACGTCGCGCCGTGGTCGGCGCGTTGCCATTCGCCCGCGATGTACGCGCGTGTTTTCAGAAGAGTCGGGTCTTTCAGGGTCAATGAGGTCATCTGGGTTTTGCCGTGAGGTCGTCGAATCCGGTCATGCGGTCATGCATTGCCGCGCGCACCGCAAGCGTTCAGGCATGCGACGCGCGGGGCGAAGGCGAAGACCTTAAACCGACACCGCGACGCTTTCCTTCAACACGTCTTCGAGAATCGCCATCGCTTCGTCGAATACGGTGTCCTGAATCGTCAGCGGGAACAGGAAGCGCACCACGTTCGAATAGACGCCGCACACCAGCAACAGCAAGCCGCGTTCGAGCGCGCGCGCCTGCACGCGCTTCGTGAATTCCGCGTCCGGCTCCGTGCCGCCCGGTTTGCAGAACTCGACCGCCACCATTCCGCCCGGCCCGCGCACGTCCGCGATCTGCGGCACGTCGCGTTGCAGCGCGGACAGCTTCGCCTTGACGCGATCGCCGAGCACGGTGGCGCGCTCGCAAAGCCCTTCTTCATCGATGATGTCGAGCACCGCATGCGCGGCGGCGAGCGCCAGCGGATTGCCGGCGTAAGTGCCGCCGAGGCCGCCCGGCGCGGCGGCGTCCATGACATCGGCGCGGCCGACTACGCCCGACAGCGGCATGCCGCCCGCGAGACTCTTGGCCATCGTCATCAGGTCTGGCACCACGTCGTAGTGATGCATCGCGAACAGCTTGCCGGTGCGCGCGAAACCCGTCTGCACTTCATCGGCGATCAGCAGGATGCCGTGCTCGTTGCACAGTTTGCGCAACCCGCGCACGAACTCGGCCGGCGCCGGATAAAAGCCGCCTTCGCCTTGCACTGGTTCGAAAATGATCGCGGCCACGCGCTTCGGATCGATGTCGGCCTTGAACAGGAATTCGATCGCCTGCAGCGAATCGGCGGTGCTCACGCCGTGCAGCGGATTCGGGAACGGCGCATGGAACACGTCCGACGGGAACGGGCCGAAGCCAGTCTTGTACGGCGCGACCTTGCCGGTCAGCGCCATGCCCATCAGCGTGCGGCCGTGGAATGCGCCGGTGAACGCGATCACGCCCGGCCGGCCGGTGGCGGCGCGCGCGATCTTGATCGCGTTTTCGACGGCTTCGGCGCCGGTCGTGAAGAAGGCGGTCTTCTTCGGATAGTCGCCCGGCGCGCGCTGGTTGATCTTCTCGGCCAGCTCGACATACGACGCGTACGGCACGATCTGATACGCGGTGTGGGTGAAATGATCGAGCTGGTCGCGAATCGCGGCCACGATCTTCGGATGGCGATGCCCCGTGTTGCACACCGCGATACCCGCGGCGAAGTCGATGAAGCGGCGGCCTTCGATGTCCCACAGTTCCGCGTTCTCGGCGCGTTCTGCGTAGAAATCGCACATCACCCCGACCCCGCGCGGCGTGGCGGCGTCCTTGCGGCTCTTCAGTTCGGCATTTTTCATCGATATCCCCTCGCTCCCGGTTTCTGACGGACGCCGCGCCCACGGCGCGGCACACCCATTGACTATAATGAGATTTGGCTCTTAATTTCAGAGCCATTCCGGTAAAAATGTAGGGGCCAATCATGCGAACGAGCGTGTTGTCCGACTGGCTGGCGCAGCGCCTCGACCGGGGCAACGGCCAGCCGATCTATCGCCAGCTGCATCGGCTGTTGCAGCAGGCGATCCTGTCGCGGGAATTGCCCGCGGGCAGCAAGGTGCCGTCGTCGCGCCTGCTCGCGCAGGAGCTGGGGATCGGGCGCAATACCGTCACGCAGGTGTACGAGCAGCTGGTGCTCGAAGGCTATGTGAGTTCGGCGACCGGGCGCGGCACGTTCGTCGCCGACAGCGCGCCTGACGAGATCGTCGGCGCGCCGGACGCCGATCCACCCGATGCGGCGCGCCTGCCGAACGCGGTGGCAGCGCAAGCGGCGGCGTCGTCATCGCCGTTGCCGCAGCAGGCGGCGCGCGCGCTCTCCACGCGCGGCGCGCGGCTGATCGCCGGTGCGGGCGTGTCGAAGCGTCAATGGGGCGCGTTCATGCCGGGCGTGCCGGACGTCACGAAGTTTCCGGCGCGCGTGTGGAGCCGCCTGCACAACAAATACTGGCGGCGGCTGCGCCCGGACCTGCTCACGTATGCGCCGGGCGGCGGACTCGCCGCGCTGCGCCACGCGTTGGCCGACTACCTGCGCACCTCGCGCTCGGTGCGCTGCACGCCTGAGCAGATCATCGTCACGACCGGGATTCACCAATCGGTCGACCTTGCCGTGCGTCTGCTGTCCGATCCGGGCGATGTGATCTGGACCGAAGACCCCTGTTATTGGGGCGTGCGCAGCGTGCTGCACGTGTCGGGCCTGCAATCGCGGCCGATTGCCGTCGACGCCGAAGGCATCAATCCTTCGCCCGACGATCTCGCGCAGCCGCCCAAGCTGATGCTCGTCACGCCGTCGCATCAGTATCCGCTCGGCATGGTGATGAGCCTCGCGCGGCGCCGCATGTTGCTCGAGTACGCGCGTCAGCACCAGTGCTGGATCATCGAGGACGACTACGACAGCGAGTTCCGCTACGGCAGCCGGCCGCTGGCGTCGCTGCAAGGGCTGGATACGTCGGGCCAGGTGATCTACGTGGGCAGCTTCGGCAAGACGCTGTTTCCGGGGTTGCGCATCGGCTATCTGGTCGTGCCGGAAGCGCTGGCGGAGAGCTTCGCCACCGCGAGCGCCGAGTTGTATCGTGAAGGACAACTGCTGCAACAGGCGATGCTCGCCGAGTTCATCGCCGAGGGGCACTTCACGTCGCATATCCGCAAAATGCGCACGCTTTATGGGCAGCGTCGGCAGACCTTGCTGGACGCCGCGTCGCAACGCTACGGCGATGCGCTGCCCGCCGTGGGCGGAGACGCCGGCCTGCATCTGGTGATGCAGTTGCCCGAAGGCAGCGACGACCGTCTGGTGGCGGCCGCCGCGCTGGAGCGCAATATCATCGTGCGGCCGTTGTCGGGGTACTACGCGCAGCCGTCGCTGGCGCCATCGGGCTTGCTGATCGGCTACGCGTGCGTGCCGGACGAGGAGATCGCGCCGGCATTCGATACGCTCGCCAACGCGATCGACGCGACATTGCCGCAGTTTGCGTGAGCGCGGGGCGGGGTGGCCTCGTCGAGCGGCTTCGCCGTGCCCCTGAATTCCCCGTGTCAGAACGGCGCCGCGACGCGCTATATCCGGATCAGCACAGCGCCCAGCGTCACGAGTGCGCACGCCGCGATGCGACGCGGTGTGAGCTTCTCGCGCATGAACAGCCAGCCGATCAGCACCGCGAAGATCGAACTCAGTTCGCGCAGCGCCGAGACCATCGCGATCGGCAGATACCGGTAAGCCTCGATGATCAGGCAGTACGCGCCGAGCGCGAGCACGCCCGACGCGATGCCCTTGCACACCACCGTGCGCCCGATGAACAGCCCCTTCGCGCCGCCGCGCCAATGCCAGGCGAGCAGAAACTGCGGGATGTTCCAGATCAGATAGACCCACATGATGTAGCTCAGGCCATTGCCCCCCACGCGCGCGCCGATCCCGTCGACCACCGAATACGCGGCGATGAAGAGGCCGGTCAATAGCGCGAACGGGACGCTCTCGCCGGAAAAGCGCATGCCGCGCCGAAACGCGAGCGACACGATGCCGAGCGACACCAGCGCGACGCCGAACGCCGCCAGCGGCTTGAGCGCTTCGCCCGCGAACACCAGCGCGCCGACGAACACGAGGATCGGCGAGAGGCCGCGGGCAATCGGATAGATCTGACCGAAGTCGCCGCTTTTATATGCGCGGATCAGCGCGAGCAGGTAGCCGAACTCCAGCACCACCGACGCGAAAATGTACGGCCAGGCCGCAGGCGCGGGCATGGGCAGCACGAGCACGCCGACCGCGCTGACGGCGATATACGGCATTGCCATCATGCCGAGCAGCCAGACGCGGTCTTCGGACAGGTGCAGAAACGCGTTCCAGGTGGCGTGAAGCAGTGCCGAAAGCAGCACCAGCAGGACGACAAAGGGTTCCATCGACTACCAGGGAGAGGAGGGGAAAAGCCGGGGGGAGCGGCCGCAAGCCCGTGATTATTCCAGCCGAACGCCGGAATGGAGGAGTGGACGACTAAAGCGAAGGGGCTTTATGTGGAGAAAGGCGGCAATTTATGGCGACGGTGAAGTTGAGGCGATGGGGGTGGTTGGCGGGTTGACGTGTCGTTGCAGCGCGATTTCAAATGACGGCGGTGGCGAAGCAGCGCTGTGCTTCGCCACCGCCACCAACCTTGCCGGTAACGTCGGCGCGCCCCAGGCTCAGGTAACGCGCTGGCGCAACCACGCGGACGCCAGGTCGATCACCGTCACGACCACCACCACCATGATCAGGACCGCCGCGGTCTGCGCGTAGTTGAACGAGCGGATCGCCTCGTACAGCACCACGCCGATCCCGCCTGCGCCGACCATGCCCACCACCATCGCCGAGCGCACGTTCGATTCGAAGCGGTACAGCGCGTATGAGATCCACAGCGGCAGCACCTGCGGCAGCACTGCGTAGATGATCTCGTCAAGGCTGGTCGCGCCAGTCGCGCGCACGCCTTCGGCCGGACGCGGATCGATGGCCTCGACCGCTTCGGCGAAGAGCTTGGCAAGCACCCCGGTGGTATGCACCCACAGCGCCAGCACGCCGGCGAACGGACCGAGCCCGACCGCGACGATGAACAGCATCGCGAAGACCATTTCGTTGATCGCGCGGCAGGCGTCCATCACGCGGCGCATCGGCTGGACGATCCACATCGGCGCCATGTTGTGTGCCGACATCAGTCCGCACGGCACCGCGCAAACCAGCGACAGCGCCGTGCCCCACACCGCCACCGACAGCGTCACCGCCATCTCGTGCAGATAGCTGCGCCACTCGCTGAAGTCAGGCGGGAAGAAGTCTTTCGCGAACTGACCCATGTTGCCGGAGTCGCTCAGCAGATCCAGCGGACGCATGTCGGCGCCATGCCATGCGCCGCCCAGCACCGCCAGCACCGCGACCCAGCCGAGCAGCGACCACCAGCTGCGTTTGCCCGCCGCGGCCCCGGGTTGGCCTGCCACCGGCGCTGAGCGAGGGCCCGCCTGGTTGGCGGCCGCTTCGCTCGCGCGCTCGGGCGACGCGATCAGATCGGCGCTATTCATTGCTTCGCTTGCGCGGCGCTGAGCGCGCTCAGCTTCGCGTCGAGCGCGGCCAGCTGGGTTTTGCGGTCGTCGACGGAAAGATGCGCGTCGCTCTCGATCTTCTGCTTCTGCTGGAACAGCGCGACCTGGCGAATCGGCAGCAACTGCGCATCCGACGATGCGGTGAAGCCGGAGTAGCCCGAGATCGCCGCCATCACAGCCTTTTCATGCGGATCGGTCTTTGCGTAGTTCAGGAAGAAATTGCGCAGCTTGTCCTTGGTCGCTTGCGGCAGATCCTTGCGCCACACCAGCGGGTCTGACGCAATCAGCGGCGAGGTCCACAGCACGCGCACTTGCGCGAACTTGTCCGGATGCTGCCTCTCCAGTGTGCCGAGCGCTATGGTGTTGTTGGTTGCGATGTCGATCTTGTTGTTCACGACGGCCAGCAGATTCGCTTCGTGACTCGACGGCAGCACGGTCTTGAACGACGTGTTGACCGGCGTATTGTGCTTCGCGAACAGGTAGTAGCCGGGAATCAGCGTGCCCGACGTGGAGTTCGGGTCGCCGTAGCCGAGCGTCACATCCTTGGTGTTCTTGAACACGTCGTCGAGCGTCTTGAAGCGGCTGTTCACGTTGGTGATCAGCACCGAGTAGTAACCGGCGTCGCCGTTCGCGTTCTGGATTTTCGCAAATACTTCGCCATCCGAACGATCTACCGCTTCGACCGCCGAAGCATTGCCGAAATAACCGACCTGCACCTTGTTGAAGCGCATTCCTTCGATAATGCCCGCGTAGTCGGTCGCGAAGAACGCCTTGACGTTCAGGCCGGTCTGTTTGTTCATGTCCTGGATCAGAGGTTCCCAGCGCTGTTTCAGCACCGACGACGAATCGGTCGAAATGATGCCGAGGTTGATGTCCTCGGCATAGGCGGTGGCGGCGCAGGCGAAGGCGGCTGCACCGACGGTCAGCGTGATCAGTGAACGCAGGAAGTTCATCGGTTGAGATCCGGGTGAGTGGGCGGAGTGGGGCGGTGCGCTCAGTTCGAGTGCGCCGGTTTGAGGGCGAATGCGTAGCGTGTGGCGGCGGACGTGACTTCGTTTTGCGTCGGCGCGCTGGCGGTAGTGTGATGCGCTGCGTCAGTGGGTTCCGTGCGCGATGACGCGGCTTCGTCGAGCAGTTCTCGGGCGTCGTCGCCGTAGAGCTTTTTCAACAACTCCGGCGTGAGCGCGGCGGACGGGCCGTCATAGACCACCTTGCCGCGACGCAGCGCAATCGTGCGCGGGCAATATTGCAACGCGATGTCCACCTGATGCAGCGACACCAGTACGGTGAGCTGATGTTCGACGTTCAGCGCGCGCAGCATGTCCATCACGCGGCGTGACGATTCGGGATCGAGCGACGCAATCGGCTCGTCGGCGAGCACGATGCGCGCGCGCTGCACCAGCGTCCGCGCCAGCGCCGCGCGTTGCTGCTGGCCGCCAGAGAGATTGGCGGCGCGTTCACGCGCATGGTCGCCGATGCCGACTTCGTCGAGCGCGGCGAGCGACAACGCGCGCTCGGCGCCCGGAAAGCGGCCGGTCAGACGGCGCCACCAGGGCAGCCGCGCGAGCGCGCCGATCAGCACGTTGGTTTCGACGGAGAGCCGGTTCACCAGATTGAATTGCTGGAACACGAAGCCGATGTCGCGGCGAATGTTGCGCACTTCCCTGACAATGCGGCCGTTCTGCTGGATCGGCCGCCCGAGAATGGCGATCTGCGACGGCTGCGGGTCGGACGCCGTGAAGCCCGCGATGTGCCGAAGCAACGTCGACTTGCCCGAACCTGATGCGCCGATCAGCGCGACCATTTCACCGGGCTCGACGCGTAGATCAATCTCGTCGAGCGCTTTGCGGCCGTTGCCGAACGTCTTGCTCAGCCGTTCGATGCGAATTGCTTCCATAAGGACCCCTTGATGCATCCGGGCGCTGCCGGCATGTGTGGGCACATTCTAGGAAGCGTCTGTGACGGTTGAGTGAAAGCATTTCGACATCTAGACGACTATATCTTTACGTGTCTTTTTTGCGTCGTTATGAAGGCAAATTCAAGTCACTGATTCGACTGGATCATGACATCCGGATGACAGGGTTCGCGGCCCTGCATGCCGCTCACTCATGAGGGTGCGCGGCCAGGCTATATTGCGTCATCCATGTGCCGTCCCCAATAACCCAGCCATTCCTTGCGACGTCGCCATGCAGCCTTTTTTGAGCTTCCTTCCCGACAGTTTCGCGGAGTACGAAGACCTCATGTCGATCCTCGACTACGGCAGCGCGAGCTTCGAAATCCGCACGGTGTGCGAGACTGCGGTGCGCGGTCGGAAGTTTGCCGTTCACACCGCGAGCATCGGTTCGACCGATCCGCTCGCGCCGGCAATCGGTTTTTTCGGCGGCATTCATGGGCTCGAGCGGATCGGCTCGCAACTCGTGCTCGACTACATGCGCGCGCTGCTGGCTCGGCTCGAATGGGACGAACTGCTGGTGCGCCAATTGCAGTCGATTCGTCTGATCTTCATGCCGATCGTCAATCCGGGCGGTATGTGGGCGTCCACGCGCGCGAATCCGAACGGCGTCGATCTGATGCGCAATGCGCCACAGAACGCGGACGAACGCGTGCCGCTGCTCGCCGGCGGTCAGCGTCTGGGCGCATGGCTGCCGTGGTATCGCGGTCGCGAAGGCGCGCCGATGGAGCCGGAGGCCGCCGCGCTGTTGCAGGTGGTCGAAACCCAACTGGTCACACGGCCGTTGAGCATCGCGCTAGATTGCCACTCGGGTTACGGCTGGAGCGACAGCATCTGGTTTCCCTACGCGCGAACCCGCAAGCTGATGCCGCATTTGCCGGAGATGTATGTGCTGAAAACGATGTTCGAACGCGCGCATCCGCATCATGGCTACGCGTTCGAACCGCAGAGCCACCAGTATCTGCTGCATGGCGATCTGTGGGACTACGCATACGACCGCGCGCCGGCACCGCACATCTTCTTGCCGATGACGCTCGAACTCGGCTCGTGGCTATGGATCAAGAAGAACCCGCGGCAGTTGTTTTCGCGTCAGGGGATGTTCAATCCCGTGAAGGCGCATCGTACCGAGCGCGTGTTGCGGCGTCATGCGAACCTGCTCGACTTCCTGGCGCGCGCGGCGTTTTCAGCGCAGCGCTGGTTGCCGCAAGGCGGCCGTCGCGAGCAACTGCTGCAAAGCGCAATCGACCACTGGCATAAAGCGGAAATTGCATGAGCACGTGGATACTGCTGCGCGGACTCACGCGCGAAACGCGTCACTGGGGCGGTTTGCCCGACGCGCTGCGCGCCGCGCCTGGCTTTAACCACCTGCTGCTGATCGATCTGCCGGGCAACGGCGAGTTCGCGCATCTGCGTGCGCCGAACGCAGTCGGCGACATGGTCGATTTCATACGGCATGCCGCTTTGCAAACCGGCGAGCCCGGTCCGTATTCGGTGCTGGCGATGTCGCTCGGCGGCATGGTGGCGACGGCCTGGGCGCAACGCCACCCTGCCGAAATCGAGCGGCTTGTGCTCATCAATACCAGCATGCGGCCGTTCAGCCGCATGCACGAGCGGCTGCGGCCGTCGGCATGGCCGGGCTTGCTGGGCGTCGCCGCCCACTGGAGCGACGCGCCACGCGCCGAGCGCGGCATTCATCGGCTGACGTGCAATCGCGCCGACACGCTGGACGCGGATCTCGACGCGTGGAGCGAGATTCGCCGCAGCGCGCCGGTGAGCCGCGCCAATGCGCTGCGGCAACTGTGGGCCGCCGCGCGCTTTACTGCCGCTTTTGCTGCGCCGCGTTGTCCGCTGCTGATTCTGTCGTCGCGCGCCGACCGGCTGGTCGACCCGGTGTGTTCGGCGAAGCTCGCGGCGGCATGGGGCGCGCCGCAGCGCGAGCATCCGTGGGCGGGCCACGACCTGCCGCACGACGATCCTGCATGGACCGCCGAACAGGTCCGCGCATGGCTCGATCAACAGCAAAAGCCCGCGCAAACGCAAACCCGGGCGCAGCGGCAAGCGCCCGCGCAGCCCGCGCCGAAGCCTACGCTTTAAACAGCCTGTCGTGCGACCGCAGCATGACAATCGTCAGCGGGTATAACCTGGCAGCGCTCGTCGATCGGTTTCGGGGCAGCAGGCGCATAATTCCCCTTCAGACGATGCATGTGAATCAAGCCGTACTCGCCAATGCAGCCAGCCGGGGGAGTTGATCATGCAAGCAAAGAACGAACAAGCCGTCACGCACTTGCTGAACGATGTCGTCGAATTCGCGCGTGGACGGCTGCCGGAGCCAACCTTCAACGTCGTCGAGCCCTTCCTGCGGCACTACTACGATTTCGTCGACGCCGACGACCTGCAAAGCCGCTCGATCGCCGATCTGTACGGCGCGGCGCTCGCGCACTGGCAAACGGCGCAGCGCTTTGCGCCCGGCGCCGAACGGCTGCGCGTCTACAACCCGATCCTCGAACAGCACGGTTGGCACTCGGATCACACCGTGGTCGAAATCGTCAACGACGACATGCCGTTCCTCGTCGATTCGGTGTCGATGGCGGTCAACCGCCAGGGGCTCGCGCTGCATTCGGTCGTGCATCCGGTGTTTCGCATCTGGCGCGCTCCGGACGGCGGCATCGCGCGGGTCAGCCAGGGCGCCGAGGAAGCCGCCGACACGCGCTCGCATCTGACCTCGTTCATCCATTTCGAAGTCGACCGTTGCGGCGATGCCGCAAAACTCGACGCGCTGCGCGACGACATCGCGCACGTGTTGCGCGACGTGCGCGCCGCGGTGGAGGACTGGCCGAAGATCGTCGAACTCGCGCGCACGACGATCAAAGGCATGAAGGCGGGCGACGGCGGCCCGGAAGGTGTCGAAACGCGCGCGTTTCTCGAATGGATGGTGGCCGATCATTTCACCTTCCTCGGTCAGCGCGACTACGAACTGCTGCAGCACGAGAACGGCTACGGCCTGCGCGCGGTGCCCGGCTCCGGTCTCGGCATTCTGCGCGATGCACTGCGGCCCGCGGGCTCCGCCGAAGTCACGGCGTTGCCGCCGGCCGCCGCCGAGATCATCGCGAGTGCGTCGCCAATCTTTCTGACCAAGGCCAACTCGCGCGCCACCGTGCACCGGCCGGGCTATCTCGACTATGTCGGCATCAAGCTGACCGGCGCGGACGGCAAGGTGACCGGCGAGCGGCGCTTCATCGGCCTCTATACGTCCACCGCGTATTTTCTGTCGGCCGCGGACATTCCGATCGTGCGGCGCAAGTGCGCGAATATCGTGAGGCGGGCCGGTTTCCTGCCAAAAGGTCATCTGGCGAAATCGCTGGTGACCGTGCTCGAAACCTATCCGCGCGACGAACTGTTCCAGGCCGACGAAGATCAGCTCTACGAGATCGCGCTCGGTGTGCTGCGTTTGCAGGAGCATCAGCGTACGCGCCTGTTCGTGCGGCGCGATCGCTTCGACCGCTTCGTGTCGTGCCTCGTGTTCGTGCCGCGCGACAAGTACAACACCGATCTGCGGCAGCGCATCGCGAACCTGCTGGCCGCCGCGTTCAACGGCGAGAGCGTCGAATTCACGCCGCTGCTTTCGGAGTCGACGCTCGCGCGCATCCACTTCGTCGTGCATGCGAAGCCGGGCGGCATGCCCAACGTCGACACGCGCGAACTGGAGGCGCGGCTCGTGCAGGTCGCACGCCGCTGGCAGGACGATCTTGCCGACGCCTTGCTCGACGCATTCGGCGAAGAGCACGGCAACCGCCTGCTGCAGCATTACGCGGATTCGTTTCCGGCCGGCTACCGCGACGACTATCCGGCGCGCACGGCGGTGCGCGATATCGAACTGATCGAGCGCGTGCAGGGCAGCGAGCGGCTCGCGATGAATCTGTACCGCCCGATCGAAGCCGGGCCGCGCAGCTTCCGCTTCAAGGTCTATCGCGCGGACCAGCCGATCGCGTTGTCGCGCAGCTTGCCGATGCTCGAACATCTGGGCGTGCGTGTCGATGAAGAGCGGCCGTATCTGATCGAGGCGCTAGGCGCCATGCCCGCGTGGATTCACGACTTCGGGCTCGAACTCGCGGACGATGCGGAGTTCGACATCGAACGCGTGAAGGATCTTTTCGAGGAAGCGTTCGAGCAGGTGTGGACCGGCGCAATCGAAAGCGACGACTTCAATCGCCTCGTGTTGCGCGCGCAATTGAACGCACGCGAGGTGACGATTCTGCGCGCCTACGCGAAGTACTTGCGCCAGGTCGGTTCGACCTTCAGCGACGCGTATATTGAGCGCGCGGTGACCGGCAATCCGGCGATCGCGCGGATGCTGGTCGAGCTGTTCATCGCACGCTTCAATCCGGTGTTTGGGGACACGCGCGAGACGCGCGTGGACGGCTGGCTGCGCACGATCGACAGTGCGCTCGACCAGGTGCCGAATCTCGACGAGGACCGGATCCTGCGGCAATTTCTCGGCGTGATCAAGGCGACCAAGCGCACCAACTACTATCGCTTCGATGCGGAGGGCCGGCCCAAGCCGTATCTGTCGTTCAAGTTCGATCCCGCGCAGGTGCCCGGGTTGCCCGAGCCCAAGCCGATGTTCGAGATCTGGGTCTATTCGCCGCGTGTGGAAGGCGTGCATCTGCGCGGCGGCCGCGTGGCGCGCGGCGGCTTGCGCTGGTCGGACCGGCGCGAGGACTTCCGCACGGAAGTGCTCGGCCTGATGAAGGCGCAGATGGTGAAGAACGTGGTGATCGTGCCGGTCGGCTCGAAGGGCGGCTTCGTCGTGAAGAATCCGCCGCCGCAGAGCGAGCGCGATGCGTGGATGCGCGAAGGCGTCGCGTGCTACCAGACGTTTTTGCGCGGCCTGCTCGATCTGACCGACAACCTTTCCGGCACGGACGTGGTGCCGCCGCCCGACGTGGTGCGCCACGATCCCGACGATCCCTATCTGGTGGTCGCCGCCGACAAAGGCACGGCCACGTTCTCCGACTACGCGAACGCGATCTCGCAGGAATACGGCTTCTGGCTCGACGACGCCTTTGCGTCGGGCGGCTCGGTCGGCTACGACCACAAGAAGATGGCGATCACCGCGCGCGGCGCATGGGAGTCGGTCAAACGGCACTTCCGCGAGATGGGCGTGGATACGCAGACGATGGACTTCACGGTGGTCGGCGTTGGCGATATGTCGGGCGACGTGTTCGGCAACGGGATGCTGTTGTCGCCGCATATCAAACTGGTGGCCGCGTTCGATCACCGGCATATCTTCCTCGATCCGAATCCCGATCCGGCCGTGAGCCTCGCCGAACGCGCGCGGCTTTTCGCGCTCGACCGGTCGAGCTGGGCCGATTACGATCCGTCGCTGATCTCGGCGGGCGGCGGCGTGTTTGCCCGCGCCGCCAAGACGATTCCGTTGTCGCCGGCGGTGCAGTCGGTGCTCGGCATCAGCGCGGCGGCGCTCGCGCCCGCTGAACTGATGCGCGCGATTCTGCAGGCGCCGGTCGATCTGCTTTATAACGGCGGCATCGGCACCTATGTGAAGGCGAGCCGCGAAACGCATCTGCAAGTGGGTGACCGCGCGAACGACGCGATCCGCGTCAACGGCGCGGACCTGCGTTGCAAGGTCGTGGCCGAAGGCGGCAATCTCGGTTTGACGCAACTCGGGCGCATCGAGTTTGCGCAGCGCGGCGGGCGCCTGAATACCGACGCGATTGATAATTCCGCGGGCGTCGACTGCTCGGACCACGAGGTCAACATCAAGATTCTGCTGGGCCTCGTCGTCGCCGATGGCGAGATGACCGAGAAGCAGCGCAATGCGCTGCTCGCGGAAATGACCGACGAAGTCGGGCTGCTGGTGTTGCAGGACAACTATTACCAGACCCAGGCGTTGTCGATTGCGGGCCGCTATGGCGTCGAATTGTTCGACGCCGAGGCGCGTCTGATGCGCTACCTCGAACGCGCGGGGCGCCTGAATCGCGTGATCGAATTCCTGCCGACCGACGAGGAAGTCGCCGAACGGCTCGCCGCGAAGCAAGGCCTCACTACGCCCGAGCGCGCGGTGCTGCTCGCCTATAGCAAGATGTGGCTGTACGACGCGCTGCTCGAATCGTCGATGCCCGAAGACCCGCTCGTCGCCGACATGCTGGTCGAGTATTTCCCGAAGCCGCTGCGTCAACGCTTCAGCGTGCCGATGCAGCGCCACCCGTTGCGCCGCGAAATTCTCGCGACGCATTTGACCAATGCGCTGGTGAACCGCGTCGGCTGCGAGTTCGTGCATCGGCTGATGGAAGAAACCGATGCGCAGCCCGGCGACATCGCGCGCGCGTGCATCATGGCGCGCGACGTATTCGATCTCGACGACGTGTGGCGCAGCATCGACGCCCTCGACAACCGCGTCGCCGACGATGTGCAGGCGCGCATGTTCGTCGAAGTCGCAAGGCTTGTCGAACACTCGGCGCTATGGTTCCTGCGGCACCTGCAAGTGGGCGGCGGCGCCGACGTGCCCGGCCTGCTCGCGCGGTGCCGCGAAGCGGCCGGGCGTCTCGCGCCGCAATGGCCCGCGCTGTTGCCGGCTGCCGATCTCGAAGCGCTGTCCGAGCGGCGGCGCGTGCTCACCGATGCGGGTGTGGATAGCGAACTGGCGGTGCGGATCGCCAGCGGCGAGATCTCGGCGTCGCTGCTCGACATCGCCGAAGTGGCGTCGACCTGCGGGCGCAGTCTCGAACTGGTGGCGGGCGTGTACTTCGCGCTCGGCACGCTGCTGAACTACGGCTGGATCAGCGAGCGCGCGGCCGCGTTGCCGGCGCCTACGCACTGGGACATGCTCGCGCGCGCCACGGCTCTCGCCGAACTCACACGCCTCAAGCGCGCGCTGACCACGAGCGCGCTGGCTGATGCTGACGAAGCATCGACACCGGATGCTCTGGTGCACGCATGGCGCGACAAGCGCGCCGCACAACTCGAACGCTACACGCGGCTCCTGGCCGATCTGCGCGCCACCGGCGGCGCGAGTCTGTCGATGCTGCTGGTGATCGTGCGCGAGATGGCGGCGCTCGAAAGGGTCTAGCGAGACGCGGCGCGAGCGCGGAGGGACGCCGTGAAGATGAACAGGAGTGCGGTGCAAACAACACCGGCGTTGGACGCATGCCACCCGGCGTGTCCATAATACGGCTTCTTGCCGCGCGCAAGCTCACTGCAAATTCACGGACGTCCTGCCGACGATGAAAGAAGAATCGCCGAAAGCCATTTTTTATGCGCTCGCCGCCAACCTGGGCATCGCCATCTGCAAGTTCGCCGCTGCATCCTTTACCGGCTCCGGGTCGATGTTCGCTGAAGCGATTCACTCGACCGCCGACTGCGGCAATCAACTGCTGCTGCTGTTCGGGCTGCGCGAAGCGCGCAAGCCGGCGAGTCCATTACACCCGATGGGCAGCGGACGTGAAATCAATTTCTATTCGCTGCTCGTCGCGTTGCTGTTGTTCTTCGTCGGCGGCGCGTTTTCGGTGTATGAGGGCGTGCATCGTCTGATCGCGCGCGAACCGTTGCAGCATGCGTATATCGCGTTGGTCGTGCTCGGCGTGTCGGTCGTGCTCGAAGCGCTGTCGTTGTGGGGTGCCGTCAAGGAGATTCGCAAGACGCATCCGGACAAAAGCATGTGGCGCTGGTTCCGTGAGACGCGCGAGTCCGAACTGCTGGTCGTCGCGGGAGAGGATATCGCCGCGTTGGCGGGCCTCGCAATTGCGTTCGTCGCCGTGCTGCTCACGATGGTGACCGGCAATCCCGTGCATGACGCGCTGGGTTCCGTCGGCGTCGGTTTCCTGCTGATGACGATCGCGTGGCTGGTGGCGCGCGAAGTAAAGTCGATGATTGTCGGCGAATCGGCGAGCCCGGAAGTGCGCCGCGCAATCGAGGCGCATCTGCGCGCGCGCGCCGAGATTCGCGGCGTCATCAACCTGATTACGCTGCAATGGGGGCGCCACGTGGTGGTGGCGGTGCAGGCGGAGATGATCGATTACGCGAGCGGCCGCGCAATGGTCGATGCGATCAACGTGATCGAAGCCGATTTGCAGGCGACGTTTCCGCAAGTGCGGTGGGTGTTTTTCGAGCCGGAAGTGCCGCGCGCGTCAGGCGGTAGCTGATACGAGGCCGGCGGATTCCGTTGCGGTTTCCGCCTGGCCTCCATCGACGCGTCTGCTTAGTTAAACCCGGTCACCGCATGCGGTACATAGAGTTCCTCGAGCTGACGTATTTCGTCCGCGCTGAGATTCAACGACAGCGCCGCGACCGCATCATCCAGATGATGCAGTTTGGTCGCCCCGACAATCGGCGCGGTGATCGGCTTCTTCTGCAACACCCACGCTAGCGCGACTTGCGCACGCGGCACGCCGCGTTCGGCGGCAATCTTGCTGACCCGCTCGACGATCCGCCGGTCCGCATCTTCCGTCTGCGCATAGAGCGTGCGGCCGAATTCATCGGTCTCGGAGCGCGCGCTTTCGGTGTTCCAGTCGCGCGTCAGACGTCCGCGCGCGAGCGGGCTCCACGGAATCACGCCGATGCCTTCGTTTTCGCACAGCGGCAGCATTTCGCGCTCTTCCTCGCGATACAGCAGATTCACGTAGTTCTGCATCGTCACGAAACGCGTCCAGCCATTGCGTTCGGCGACTTGCAGCGCCTTCGCGAACTGCCACGCGTACATCGACGACGCGCCGATATAGCGGGCCTTGCCGGCCTTCACGACATCGTGCAGCGCTTCCATGGTTTCTTCGATCGGCGTGCCGTAGTCCCAGCGATGGATCTGGTACAGGTCGACGTAATCCGTGCCGAGGCGCCGCAGGCTGTGGTCGATTTCTGACATGATCGCCTTGCGCGACAGACCCGCGCCATTCGGGCCCGGATGCATGCGGCTATTCACCTTGGTGGCCAGCACGATCTCGTCGCGCTTCGCAAAGTCCTTGAGCGCGCGGCCGACGATTTCCTCGCTGGTGCCGTCCGAATAGACATTGGCGGTGTCGAAGAAATTGATGCCGTGGTCGAGCGCCTGCTTGATGAAGGGCCGCGCGGCTTCGTCGTCGAGCGACCACGGATGCGTGCCGCGCGCGGGCACGCCATAGCTCATGCAACCGAGACAAAGACGCGATACATCGAGGCCGGTGCGGCCGAGTTTCACATAATCCATTGTGGTGCTCCTGTTTTTGAAGTGCACTGAGGCGGTGCGCGCCGAGGACTTTCGATTATAAGGAAATGACGCCGATCACGTGGCGAGCCGACTCACGCCGCCATACCGGTACATCCACAGCCCGAGGAGAATTTGCGCGTCGCGTAGTGGCAAATAATTTCTTCGCCCCTATACTTCTTTCGGTCTGAAAGCAGCACTCTCTCCCAACCTGCATTGCAAGCAAAAAGGAAGGTCATGATGCTGACTCGTTCTCTCGGCGCGTTCTGCGCCTTTGCACTCGCGGCGTGCGCGGCCATGTCGGCCGGACCGGCCAGCGCGGACGACAACGATGGTTCCTGGCAAGGTGACGGTGGCTCGCATCGGCAGCCCGTCAAGGTGATGATCATCTCGATGTTCGGCCCCGAAGGCCAGGTGTGGCTCGACCGGCTCGGCCCATGGCGCGACATCCCGGTGGACGGCTTGTCGCCCGATTACCCGAACGTTCACTGCAACCGGCAAGACGTGTGCGTGATGACGACCGGCATGGGGCACAGCAACGCAGCGGCATCGATCATGGCGCTGACTTTCTCGCCGCGCTTCGATCTGCGGCATACATATTTCATGGTCGCCGGGATCGCCGGCATCGACCCGCAGCAAGGCACGGTCGGGTCGGCCGCGTGGGCGAAGTATCTGGTCGACTTCGGCATTCAGTGGGAGATTGATGGGCGCGAGATTCCGCCTGGCTGGAACACCGGCTATCTGGGGATCAACACGAAGAGTCCCGCGGACAAGCCGCCGCTCGACTACCGCACCGAGGTGTTTCAGTTGAACACGCAACTCGCCGATACGGCATTTGCATTGTCGCGCAGCGTTGCGCTGTCCGATGACGCGCAGGCTCAGACCGCACGCGCGAAGTATGCGTATGCGCCGGCTAATCGTCCGCCCACGGTGATTCAGTGCGATACGCTGGCTGGCGACACCTGGTGGTCAGGCACGCTGCTCGGTCAGCGGGCGCGCGACTGGACGAAGATTCTGACGGACGGCAAGGGTGTGTACTGCACGACGCAGCAGGAAGACAATGCGACGTATGAAGCGCTCAAGCGCGCGGCTTCCGTGCATAAGGTCGATCTGAATCGCGTCGCGGTACTGCGGGCCGGTTCCGATTTCGACCGGCCCTACGATGGACAGACGAGCGCGGACAACCTGCTCAACTATGCGGCACAAGGCGGCTTTACGATTGCTATCGAGAACCTGTTTCGCACTGGGAATCCGCTGGTGCAGGAGATCGCCACGCATTGGGTCGAGTGGCGTGAAGGTGTGCCGAAGCGGTAAGCGCGGAAGAGGGCTTCGCGCGGGCGAGGCACATGTTTATAGCCAGATCCAGCTTGAATGATGTGCCCCGCAAACCTGACGGCGAATTGAACATCAGGCCCATCTCGGCGAGGCGCGTGCAGAAGAAATACGCGCCTCGCCGAAACAACCTTGTATTGCAAATGAGCGAATTCTAGTGCTGCGGTGCGCGGTATGGCGTCCACACCGGCGCATCCGTATCCCATTGGTCCAGTTCGGATGGTGTCATGATGTGCTCCTTGTTGAAAAGTGCATGTGTAGCGCCGCAACGACTGTTTATTTTGGAAACCGAATCATTGCGGCGAATTCGCATGAGTTACTGACCGTTGGCGACGCGCGTCACGTCGCCGTTCGTGCCTTCCTGCAACGCGATGCGATCAGCCTGCGTCTGGCCGATCAGACCTTTGTTCGGATAGCTGGTGCGATTGAGTGCGGGCAGCGAACCGTCACGATAAGCGGCGACCAGTTCGGCCTTCACTTCCTCGCGCGTTTTCGCGCTCGTGGTGGGCGTGGGTTGTGTTTGATAAGTACCCGCGCGGCCGATGCCGCCACCGCCGTTGCCTTGCGCAAACACCGGCGCGCTTGCGAGCAGCGAAAGAGCCAGACCTGCCAAGAGACTGCGTTTCATGATTCACTCCTGTCGATTCGTTTGCAGCACGAGCCGCGCTGCGACAGGGTGAAATGTAGACTTCGAGGCCGTGCGGATAAATCGCACTTTCGCGAAATGAATTGTCGCGATTCCGGAACAATCGCGTAATCGCGTTCAGAGATGGGCTAGTGCGTGGCTATGGCGTTGCTAACTCAGGCAACCGCGGCATTAGCGCCGCGGTTGGAATTCACTGTTCCAGATTTCGTCCTTCAATATCCACACATCACGCGCCGATCACGCGACCCATTCGGTAATCACGGGCGTATCGAGCGCCGGGGCCGACTCGCGTTCTTCGAAAGTACGCTTCGTGCACATCGCGTCGAGTCTGCCGCGTCCGCTCAGCAACGGGCAACGATCGAACTGCTCGGCAATCCAGTCTACGAAAACACGGACTTTGGGCGATAGATGACGGCTGTGCGGATAGACTACGGAAATCGGCATCGGCAATGGTTTCAGCTCGGGTAACACTTCCACCAGTTGGCCCGAGCGCAGATGCGGCAGCACCATGAAGAGCGCCGGCTGAATCAGACCGAAGCCTTCGAGTCCGCAAGTCACGTAGGCGTCCGCGTCGTTCACCGACACGATGCTCTTCATCTTCACTTCGATTTCTTTGCCGTCCACGAGGAACGCCCAATCGAGCGTGCGGCCCGTGCGGCTGGAGAAGTAATTGACCGCTTTGTGATTGTCGAGATCTTCGAGCGAGGCCGGCATGCCCGCCCGCTCGATGTAGTCCGGCGCCGCGCAGGTCACGCCCTCGAACAGGCCGATGCGCCGCGCGACCAGCGATGAATCCTGCAACGCGCCGACTCGCACCACGCAGTCCACGCCTTCCTGCAGCAGATCGACAGGCCGATCCGACAGGCCGAGTTGCAGGTCGATGTCCGGATAGCGGGTGTGGAATTCACACAGCGAAGGAATCACCAGCAAGCGGCCGATCGACCCCGGCATGTCGATGCGCAGCTTGCCGTGCGGCTTCTTGTTGCCGCTCTGGAAACTCGCCTCGGTCTCTTCGACGTCCGCGAGAATGCGCACGCAGCGTTCGTAGTACGCCGCGCCGTCCGGCGTGAGCGAAAGGCGCCGCGTGGTCCGGTGCATCAGACGCGTGCCGAGGAACGCTTCGAGGTTCTGAATAATCGTGGTGACGGATGCGCGCGGCAGATCGAGCGTTTCCGCTGCGCGGGTAAAGCTGTTGGTGTCGACGACGCGCGTGAACACTTGCATGGCCTGAAGCCGGTCCATTGCAAACCTCCAGAAAGGGGCAGGCGCACCAGGCGGGGATCGAATCCGCAGAGCAATCGCATTCGATTGTTCAGGGGCACCGAATTGTGTTGCCGGATTATAGGCATTTATTCGAGACCCTGCTCGGCGTGGGGATTAGGGCCTTGCTGCATAAGGGTTATGGGGGCTGGGCAACTCTAGGGAGTGGCTGGGACCGACCATTTTTCCCATTCCCCCATTTTCTCCCTATACGCTGCGTTGCACTGGAAATGCGCGAGCAAGGGGAGCAAGCGAGCCGAAAATCAAAATATGTATTGTGTGTTTTATGCAACACATACCCAGACTCTTCTCCATTCCGTCGTCCATCGTCTGGACGCCTTACTCGTTCAGTCAGTCGCGTCTGTGACCAGCGGGGAGAGCAACTGGACAAACTCGCGACACTTGCGGCCTGAATATGTAGGGATCCTGCTGTAGTGATCGACGAAAGACACCGCAAGGGGACATTACTGGAGTTGCTGGTCGATAACGCCGAGGACTATCAGCGAAGCAACGAGTGCGACTCCCAACTTTTCCGGGTCATCAGACCCAAGGGGTGTGCCTCAGCGTTCACGATGGTTCTTTCAGGGGGCATCGCGGCCCCGCATTGCCTTTTTTCAGTTCCCTCGCTTGACTCCCCTCAGAACCCCCTCTTGGTCAGTCGTTTCCTTTTGTCGTAATCGTGCCACAGAGATTCCTGACAGGCGTAGCCGCGTTTACTTACGCATCGAGTCAGAACGCGTACGGGGTTATTTGTGCGTTCAAAAGGAAATCGCAATTTTAAGAGTCGTCGGATTGATGGACGTGGCGCACGCCCTATAGGGTGCTTGGGAAACAACCAGGTGCAACCAGTAGGGACAACTATGAAAAGAAACGGAATGAACCTCGACGCGTCAGGCATTGCAGCACGCCTGCTAGCCGCATTGATGCTGCTCATGATGGTGCCAGCAGCAAACGCGGCCGACTGCTTCTCGCTTTACGCACAGTCCGGCGCCACGCCGGGTACACCGAGTTGCAGGCTTGACGTGACCAGCGGTACGCCGGGTGGTTTGGCCAACTACGCCTGTATCGATGACCTTGCCCAGATAGATCAGTGGTGCAACACCCCCAGCACTCCGACCGACGACTCCACGCCTGATGACTCTTGCGCGGTGGCGGACCCGGTGTTGCCGGCAAAGGGGATTGTCACGCTTTCCGAAGCTGACTTCATGAGCGGCGACGCATCTGCACTTGTCTTCAGGCGCATCTATCTTTCGAAGCCTTACGACCACTCACAGACATTGATGGGGGGCAACTGGACTAACAACTGGCAGCGAAGGATTGATCTAGCTGGGGTCAACGCTAGCGTACCGACCATCGTTGCTTATCGCGGTGCCGAGCAACCTGTGACATTCAAGTTGAGCGGGGGAGCGTGGGCTATTCCAGGAAATCGCGGGCTGTCCCTGACGAAAGCTGGGGATGGATACTACAACCTGAAAGACGAACAGCTTGGTACGACGGAACGCTACTCCGACACCACGGGCAAGTTCATTTCCGAGACGACCCGCACGGGGATGCTGCACGAGCTTGCGTACAACGGCCAGCAGGTGGAGGAGATTGCCGAGCGGCCGGTCGATAGCACAGGAAGTACAGCGGAGAACAGGTTGGTGCTCAGCCTGACTTACGACAATAGCGGTCGCATCACAAGCGTGGTGCCTCCTACCGGGAATGCCATACATTATGCGTATGACGCGAAAGGCAATCTTGCTTCGGTGACAGAACCGGACGGCTACGTTCGTCAGTATCTGTACGAGGATGCGCGTTTCCCCAATGCGTTGACAGGCGTAAAGGACGAATCCGGCTCACGGATCGCAACGTGGAGTTACGATGCCAGCGGCCGCGCGGTGTCGGTCACTCATCCCGACACAACGCGCAATACGTCATTGAGTTACGCTTCGGGCGGGACGACAGTCACTGATATGTCCGGCACCAGCACGTATAGCTTTGATGCCGCAGACACATTGCGTCCCAGTTCGATTGCCACACCAGGCGGCACGTTGTCGCGTACATGGGATGCGGCTGGCAATCTGAAGCAGAGAGTCACCCCGGACGGAAATATCCAGTACACCTGGGACAGCGTCAACCGGCCAACGAAAGCGTTCGCGACAGTCGCTGGAACGAAGACGGTGACGACGATTGAATATAACGATGCGACTTCGCTGCGTCCCCATCTGGTCGCTACGCCCGGAAAAATTCGTGCGTTCGTCTATGACGCGAGCGGCAATGTCACCGGTTATGCAGAGAGGCAAACGACCGATCTGACCGGCGAACAGGGGATGCAGGCGGTCGGGACAGGCAGCCAGTTGACGGTTGGCGCAAGCTACGATGGAGTGGGCCGTCTCTTGTCGGCGACAGCCGTTCAGGATGGCAAAACGACCGAAGACTGGACATACACCTACGACCCTCGGGGCAACATCGCATCGACACGGGATGCCGTGTCGGGTTGGCAGATGCGGACGCTCGCTCGCGACTCTGAAAATCGCGCAGGAACGATCGCAGGTAACACGGGTCAGGCAGGCATTGCTTACGATCAGCGCGGGCGCGTAAAGCGTTTTACCTACGACGAACCCGCGAGTGTGGCTAACGCCGGACTCGCCCGCACATTGCGAGTCGATTATACGTATGCCCCGAACGGCACAGTGTCAACGCGCACGGCGAATGTGTCGACAAACGGCGCGTGGTGGCAGCCGATCAGCGACGCTGAACTGGACGTATGGCTCACCAACTGGGAGTTGGGTAATGATCCGGTTTCGCCACCCGCTAAATTCACAGGACTCAAGTCCGACGCCGATGCCTTCGTTCCAAGCGTCTGCGTTGAATGCTATATGGCGTGGAAGGCCAACTTGTCGGGCAAGCTTTTTGGTAGCGAACTGACCGATATACTGCCGGAGTGGGGCGAGACAACGGAACTGATGCTGAGTGATCAGTCGCAGGTTCCTTATCCGACCCTCGTACCGGATGTGACGGGCTCTGCGAAGAGGTCAATGCTTTTTAGCACTGTCGTTGGAACTGGGAACGGCGGTGGTGGGATGGTGAAGTGCAGTGCGAGGGAAGATCATGAGGATCAATGCTTCTCAGACTATCAGGTTGATGTGGATATGTGCAATGCGGTTGCTTTCGCCCGAGGGGGCGAGAGGTTGGCTGCCTTGTGTAAACAGAAGGCATTTCAGAATTACCAATCATGTAGAGGTTATTGATGGCTAATCATCCGCCGTACTGTGTTGTTCTGACCTACCTGGAGGATCGCCAAGAGTTTGCATTGCAGACTATTGATCGCGCCAAGCTGGAGCCATTCGTGGCCGGAAAATTCGCAGTACCGATCCCGTTGGAAACACAGGATTTCAAGATTGACGACGAATTCGCGCACGGGCTTGGAGCGACGATGCTGAATATGATCGCCCTGGGTCAGCCTGATATCAAGCAGTACATGACGCTTACGCAGACCCCGGTCGCTAAGTCATCAGGACAGTAAACGCCTGATTGGCGCATTCTTGCTGCGCCGCTTTCTTCATGCGATCGCTCATGCGGGGGTCTTTTTATTGCAGTCAGGAGCGTCTGACTGACCCCTGACACGCGTAGTGAGGTTCGTATGACTAATCAAAGAACAGTGGCGACCTATGCGGCGATTGCGGTCCCTTATCGGGTTGCGTTTCTTCGAAGAGATGGCCCGACACCTGAGCTTCAACCGTGCGATCAATGCTCCGTGCGTTATTCAGGGCGCAGTGAGCGGACAGATCAAGCTGCTTGAAGAATCGCTCGGTGCAAAGCTGTTTGTGCGGGACCACAGGGTATCCGATTGACACGGCGGGGTTGCAGTTCCTGCCCTGTCTCTCTGAAGCTTTTGACATGATCGAGCGGGGCGTCGCGATGTGAAAACAGCACGCATTCCAGGATTATCAATCGTGCACGCGGCGACTGCTTCTCGCTTTACGCACAGTCTGGCGCCACGCCGGGTAAGCAGAAGGCATTCCAAATCTACCAACCGTGCAGAGGATATTAATGGCTAAACATCCACCATATTCTGTGGTTCTAACCTATTTAGAAGACCGTCAGGAGTTTGCGGTGCAAGCTGTGGATCGGGCTAAACTGGCCCCAGTTGTGGATGGGACGTTAAAAGTGCCAATCCTGATGGACGAGCATAATTTCAGGCTTGACGACGCGTTCGCGCGTCGGCTTGGAGGCGGGATGCTCAGCCTGATTGCCTTGGGGCAGCCCGACATCAAGCAATACATGAACTTTACGCTGGACCCAATCGACTGATCGTCTGGACAGTAAGGGAGCGAGCCAAATGAAGTGTCTCGGATGCGGCGAGAGGCGCTGCGAGGCATGGCCTCTTTTCTTGGCGTAGTGGTATTCGTGGTATGCACGCAGGAGTACGGGATTCAATTGGTTCGCGCCTGCTTGCCCATCGGTTGCATGATTGAGGCAACGTTCAACCGTAGCGTGCGGAACGCCAAGCGTAAGCATAGAAGTAGCGCCAGTGCCACGGCGGCCATGAGGAGTCCAGCAGCCGTCAGCCAGCAGGGCGATGCAGCCGTTGCGTCTGAAGCGGCGGGGCGTATCTGCCATTCCATTGATAGATTGCCGGAGATTATTGGCCCCCGTACGACATCGGTTGTAACTGACTTATCGCCTTTCCCCGGCAGCAGCCACTGCGTATGGCCGGTCATCGTATGTAAGTCTCGAAGAAAGCTACAAGCAAAATCGGAGAGGTAACTCATGTGCTCGCGGCGACCTTTCGATTGGTCTGCCGGAATAAACCATGTGCCAACATGCAGGTCAAGGTTTGTCCAAGGTACGGCGCAGATTTCGTTGATACGGGCCATCGTGGCGAGCATGATCCAAACAGCAAGCTTCCTCAGAGAGCTGACGCTTGACCTGTGCTTGTTTCAGTTTTATCTGAGTGGTGACGGTTCGTGACACACGCAACCGCATTTTCCGCAAACGTCTGACGGACCTTGTCGAGCGTTTTACGCGGCCATGCAGCAAGCGCAGCTTCGCGGCGTTCACCGTCCTAAAGGTAACGGTACCGGAGGTGCACCGAAACACTGCCCGCATGCCGCCTGCCCGCCGATCCTCTGCCGTCGCGAGCGGTGCGGCCCTTGTCGGCAGCCAGGAGTGCGGCCAGGCTCGCTTCGCTGATGGTCCGTGCCGCAGCTATTGAACTCAAACAGGTTGGCTGTTGCTAGCCATCTAATTTGGTGCGTTTCCGATTGTTCAGGGGCACCGAATTGTGTTGCCGGATTATAGGCATTTATTTACGACTCTGCCGAACCCACAATTCGCACCATTGAAGTTCTATGCGCATTGCGCGGCTCGACATGGATGCATTTAAACCGCCGTACTCCTTTGTGGCCCTTGGCAGCGGCCCGGCAGAGGCAGACAGCACGGCACTCGAAGTCACTGACGTGCAGATCGAAGGGCACGCTCAGGACATCACGTTGCGCTTGTACCGGCAATTGAAAAAGACCGCATTGCCAGTACTGCTTTATTTCCACGGCGGCGGCTTTACGAAGGGCTCGATCGATCAGGCCGACTTCGCCGCCCGTTATTTCGCAGAACACTTACCGGCGCTCGTCGTATCGGTGGGTTATTCGCTGGCGCCCCGGTTTCCGTTTCCCGCCGCGCCCGAAGACGCACATCGTGCGGCACTGTGGGTGCAAACGCGGGCGCGTGCGTTTGGCGGCAATAGCAGAAAGGTCGGCGTGGCCGGCCACGATGCGGGCGGGCAGTTGGCCAACTGCCTCGCGTTCATCGCGCGGGACCGCGGCGACGTTCAGATTGCCGCGCAGGCGCTGTTCGGGCCGATGCTCGACCCGAGCCTCACGCGTCTGGGCGACGAAAAGCGTTTGGGTTCGGACATTACGGCAAGTGAGTGCGCGGCGTGTTATCGCGCGTATCTGCCGCAAGCGTCGCAACGCATGCATCCGTATGCGGCGCCGCTCGAATCGTCGCGGCTTGCGGGCCTGCCGGCCACGCTGATCGCGACCGCGCAAAACGACGTGCTGCATGTGGAAGCGGAGAAATACGCGAGCAGTCTGATCGACGCGGGCGTGCAGACCCAGGTGGTCCGCTATCCGAGCGTCTCGCACGCCGCGCTCGCCGATCATCCGCCCGCTTTGCAGGAAGCAGTGCGATTTTTTCAGTGGCGCTTCGATGCGCGCGCTCATCGATAAACAAAAACTTAATCAACGATACCGGGAGCTTCACATGACCATCCTTCCTCTTTCCCGTCGCCGTCTGGCGATCGGCGCATTAGTCGTCATCGTGGTGGCCGGGCTCGGCACCTTCGGCGCGATTCGCGTGGATGCAAGCTCACCGGCCGCGCCGACCATCGTGCCGGAAGTCGATGTCGCCAGCGTGGTGCAAAAAACGATCACCGACTGGCAGAGCTATTCGGGCCGCCTCGAAGCAGTCGAAAAGGTGGACGTGCGTTCGCAGGTGCCGGGCACCATCGTGTCGGTCAACTTCAAGGACGGCGCGCTCGTGAAGAAGGGCGACACGCTGTTCGTGATCGATCCGCGCCCGTATGCGGCCGAAGTGGATCGCGCCGAAGCGCAGCTCGCGGCCGCGCAGGCGCGCACCGGTTACACGCAAAGCGACTGGGAGCGCGCGCAACGCCTGATCGGCGACAACGCGATCGCCAAGCGCGACTACGACGAGAAGCAGAACGCCGCGCGCGAAGCCAGCGCCAACCTGAAGGCCGCGCAAGCCGCGCTGGAAACCGCGCGCATCAATCTCGGCTACACGAAGATCGTAGCGCAAGTGGCGGGCCGCGTGTCGCGCGCTGAAATCACCGTGGGCAACGTGGTGTCGGCGGGCGCAAGCTCGGCGCCGCTGACCACGCTCGTGTCGGTGTCGCCGATCTACGCATCGTTCGACGCGGACGAACAGACCTACCTGCAATACCTGAGCCGCGCGAAAGACGGCAGCAAGGTGCCGGTGGAACTGGGTCTCGCGGACGAAAGCGGCTACTCGCGCAGCGGCACGATCGAATCGGTCGATAACCGGCTCGACACGTCGTCGGGCACGATCCGCGTGCGCGCGCGTTTCGATAACGAGGATGGTGCGTTGATTCCCGGTTTGTACGCGCGCGTGAAGGTGGGCGGCAGCGCGCCGCATCCGGCGCTGCTGATCGACGACGCGGCGGTCGGCACCGATCAGGACAAGAAGTTCGTGCTGGTGGTCGATCAGGGCAATCACGTCGTGTATCGCGAAGTGTCGGTGGGCGGCATGCAGGGCAACCTGCGTGTCGTCAAGGACGGGCTGAAGGCGGGCGACCGCATCGTCGTTAACGGCATTCAGCGCGTGCGTCCAGGCGACACGGTGCGCGCGCACATGGTGCCGATGACGACCGACCAGGACCCGAACAGCGCGCCGCTCGCACAAACCCGCGCGAAGGCCGACAAGAATTCGTGAGCCCCGTGCGCCGCGGCACGTTAGCGCGGCGCTTGCTCCAACGTTAAGAGCTTCCCATGAACATATCCAAATTCTTCATTGATCGGCCGATCTTTGCCGGCGTGCTATCGGTATTGATCCTGCTGGGGGGCATCATTTCGCTCTTCAAGCTGCCCATCTCGGAGTACCCGGAAGTCGTGCCGCCGTCGGTGGTGGTGCACGCGCAGTATCCGGGCGCGAATCCGAAGGTGATCGCCGAGGCGGTCGCTTCACCGCTCGAAGAGCAGATCAACGGCGTCGAGAACATGCTGTACATGCAGTCGCAAGCCAATAGCGATGGCAACCTCACGCTCACGGTGACCTTCAAGCTCGGCACCAATCCGGACCTCGCGACGCAACTGGTGCAGAACCGCGTGAACCAGGCGCTGCCGCGCTTGCCGGAAGACGTGCAACGGCTCGGCGTCACGACCATCAAGAGTTCGCCGACGCTGACGATGGTGGTTCACCTGATCTCGCCGAACAATCGCTACGACATGACGTATCTGCGCAACTACGCACTGCTGAACGTCAAAGACCGGCTCGCGCGGATTCAGGGCGTCGGCGAAGTGCAGCTGTGGGGTTCGGGCGACTACGCGATGCGCGTGTGGCTCGATCCGCAGAAAGTCGCGCAGCGCGGTTTGACGGCGACCGAAGTGGTCAATGCGATCCGTGAGCAGAACATCCAGGTGGCGGCCGGTGTGATCGGCGCATCGCCTTCGGTGCCGGGCACGCAGTTGCAGTTGTCGGTCAATGCGCGCGGCCGTTTGAAGACCGAGGGCGAATTCGGCGACATCATCGTCAAGACCGCACCGGACGGCGGCGTGACCTATCTGCGTGAGATCGCGCGTGTCGAACTCGCGGCGTCGGAATACGGCTTGCGTTCGTTGCTCGACAACAAGCCGGCGGTAGCGCTCGCGATCAATCAGGCGCCGGGTGCGAACTCGCTGGCGATTTCCGATCAGGTGCGCGCGGCGATGAAGGAGCTGGCCGAGGACATGCCGGCGGGCGTCGAGTACCGGATCGTCTACGACCCGACGCAGTTCGTGCGCTCGAGTATCGAAGCGGTCGTGCATACGCTGCTCGAAGCGATCGCGCTGGTGGTGATCGTCGTGATCGTGTTCCTGCAGACGTGGCGCGCGTCGATCATTCCGTTGATCGCGGTGCCGGTGTCGATTGTCGGGACCTTCTCGCTGCTGCTCGCGTTCGGCTTTTCGATCAACGCGTTGTCGTTGTTCGGCATGGTGCTCGCAATCGGGATCGTGGTGGACGATGCGATCGTGGTGGTGGAGAACGTCGAGCGGAACATCGAGAACGGGCTGAGTGCGCGCGATGCGACGTACAAGGCGATGCAGGAAGTGAGCGGGCCGATCATCGCGATTGCGCTGACGCTGGTCGCGGTGTTCGTGCCGCTCGCGTTCATGACCGGCCTCACCGGGCAGTTCTACAAGCAGTTCGCGATGACCATTGCGATCTCGACGGTGATCTCGGCGTTCAACTCGCTGACTTTGTCGCCGGCCTTGTCCGCGCTGCTGTTGCGCAGCCACGGCGCGAAGGAAGACTTCCTGACGCGTGTGATGAACCGTCTGCTGGGCGGCTTCTTCAAGCGCTTCAACAAGGTCTTTCATCGTGGCTCGACCGCCTATGGCCGCGGCGTGAAGGGCGTGCTGCGCCGCAAGGGCGCGATGCTCGCGGTGTACGCAATCCTGCTGGGCGCAACCGTGCTGATCTCGCGCGTGGTGCCGGGCGGCTTCGTGCCGGCGCAGGACAAGGAGTATCTGATTGCGTTCGCGCAGTTGCCGAACGGCGCATCGCTGGACCGCACGGAAAAAGTGATTCGCGACATGAGCGCGATTGCGCTGAAGCAGCCGGGCGTGGAAAGCGCGGTGGCGTTCCCCGGTTTGTCGGTGAATGGCTTCACGAATAGTTCGAGCGCGGGCATCGTGTTCGTGACGCTCAAGCCCTTTAAGGAGCGTGGCGACAAGAAGCTTTCAGCCGGTGCGATTGCCGGTGCGCTGAACCAGCAGTACGGCGCGATCAAGGATTCGTTCGTTGCGGTGTTTCCGCCACCACCTGTGCTCGGTCTCGGTACGCTCGGCGGCTTCAAGATGCAGCTGGAAGATCACGGCGCGCTCGGTTACGCGGAGTTGAACAAGGCGGCGGAAGCGTTCGTGAAGCGCGCGGCGCAAACGCCTGAACTCGGGCCCACCTTCTCCAGCTATCAGATCAACGTGCCGCAACTGAACGTCGACCTGGACCGCGTGAAGGCCAAGCAACTCGGCGTGCCGGTCACGGACGTGTTCAACACGATGCAGATCTATCTCGGCTCGCTGTATGTGAACGACTTCAACCGCTTCGGCCGCGTGTATCAGGTGCGGGTGCAGGCGGACGCGCCGTTCCGTCAACGCGCCGACGACATCCTGCAACTGAAGACGCGCAATGCAGCGGGCGACATGGTGCCGTTGTCGTCGCTGGTGACGGTGACGCCGACGTATGGCCCGGAAATGGTGGTGCGTTACAACGGCTACACGGCAGCCGACATCAACGGCGGACCGGCGCCGGGCTTCTCGTCGGGTCAGGCGCAGGCCGCAGCCGAACGCGTGGCTGCTGAAGTGCTGCCGCACGGCGTGAAGCTCGAATGGACCGATCTGACGTATCAGCAGATTCTGGCCGGCAATGCGGGCATGTGGGTGTTCCCGATCAGCGTGCTGCTCGTGTTCCTCGTGCTTGCCGCGCTGTATGAAAGCCTGACACTGCCGCTCGCGGTGATCCTGATCGTACCGATGAGCGTACTGTCCGCGCTGACCGGCGTGTGGCTCACGGGTGGCGACAACAACATCTTCACGCAGATCGGGTTGATGGTGCTGGTGGGGTTGTCGGCGAAGAACGCGATTCTGATCGTCGAGTTTGCGCGCGAACTGGAGCACGACGGGCATACGCCGCTGTCGGCGGCAATCGAGGCGAGCCGTCTGCGTCTGCGGCCGATTCTGATGACGTCGATCGCGTTCATCATGGGTGTGGTGCCGCTGGTGCTGTCGAGCGGAGCCGGTTCGGAAATGCGTCACGCAATGGGTATCGCGGTGTTCTTCGGGATGCTCGGTGTCACGCTGTTCGGCCTGATGCTCACGCCGGTGTTCTATGTGGTGCTGCGCACGATGGCGGGCGGAACGATCCATGTCGCACAGAAGGATTCGCCGCACTACGGCGCGCCGGTGACGGACGCCTGAGGAGAAAACAATAATGAAACGCTTTGAATTTTCAGGCCGATGGGGCCGGGCGGCCGTCAGTAGTTTGCTGGTGGCACTGCTCGCCGCATGCTCGGTCGAGCCCACGTATAACCGGCCGGAAGTGGACACGCCGGCCGCGTTCAAGGAAGCGCCCGTTGCAACGGCGACCTCGGCGGCGTCCGCGCCTTCCGCACAGGACACCGGCACGTGGAAGGAGGCCCAGCCCGCCGACGACGCGCATCGAGGTCAATGGTGGACGATTTTCGGCGACGCGCAACTCAACGCGCTCGAGGAGCAGGCGGCCGCCGCGAATCAGGACCTGAAGGCAGCAGCGGCGCGCGTGCAGCAGGCGCGCGCGGTGACCCAGGCGGCGAAGTCCGACTGGTTCCCGAAACTCGACGCGGGCTTTGGCCCGACGCGCGAGCGAGCGTCGGCGGCCTCGCAATTCCAGCCGGACAGCGCGGGCGGCACGACGGGCACGATCTGGCGCGCGCAGGTCGGCGCGTCGTATGAGGCGGATCTGTTCGGACGGGTCAGTTCGAACGTGAACGCGTCGCGCGCGGACGAGCAGCAAAGCGAAGCACTGTTCCGTTCGGTGCAACTGTCGCTGCAGGCCGACGTCGCGCAGAACTACTTCCAGTTGCGCGAGCTCGATACGGATCAGGAGCTGTACCGCCGTACCGTCGAATTGCGCGAAGACACGCTGAAGCTGGTCGAGCGGCGTTTCAGGGAAGGCGATATCGGCGAGCTGGATGTTTCGCGCTCACGCAACGAACTCGCGAGCGCGCGTGCCGATGCGGTCGGCGTCGCGCGTCAGCGCGCGGCGTCCGAGCATAGTCTCGCGATTCTGCTCGGCAAGCCGCCCGCGGACTTCTCGTTCGCGGAAGCGCCGCTCGTGCCGGTCACGGTGCGTGTGCCGCCCGGCTTGCCTTCGGCGTTGCTCGAACGGCGGCCGGATGTATCGGCGGCCGAGCGCGCGATGGCGGCGGCGAATGCGCGTGTCGGTCTCGCGAAGTCGGCGTTCTTCCCGAAGCTCGATATCACCGGTGCTTTCGGCTTTGAATCGGCGACGCTCGGCGATCTGTTCATGTGGTCGAGCCGCGCGTTCATTCTCGGTCCGTTTGCCGGCACCGCGCTGACAGTTCCTCTGTTCGACGGCGGGCGTCGCAAGGCGAACCTCGCGCAAGCGCGTTCGAAGTATGACGAGGACGTCGCGCAGTATCGTCAGCAGGTGCTGGTGGCGTTCCGCGAAGTCGAGGACAACCTGGCCGATCTGCGTCTGCTCGACGATCAGATGCGTGAGCAGAACGACGCGGTCAATGCCTCGCAACGGGCGGCGCATCTGTCGCGCACGCAGTATACGGAGGGCGCGGTCAGCTATCTGGATGTGATCGACGGCGAGCGGCAGGTGCTGATTTCGCAATTGCAGGCGAGCCATCTGTCGGGCACGCAGGCCGTCGCGACGGTGAATCTGATTCGCGCGCTGGGCGGCGGCTGGGGTGACGCGAAGACCCCGGAGACGGCGGTCGGGGCGGTCGCGCCGGATGCGGCTTCGGCTTCGGCTTCACCGCAGCAGGTGGCGAAGCGGTAACCGAGTGGCTCATCGACGCCGTAATGAACGCCGGGTCGCGCGATAGCGCACCCGGCGTTTTTTCGTCCAGATCGTTTTTCGCGCCTTCCTTTCGAAAATGCGTTCGTCGACCAGCGGATTGCTGCCCTCTATGATGATTCGCACCGCATGCGGCGATTCCTTTTTTCGCGCATCGCGGAAGTGAGTTTGCGTGAAATGGATCGTGGGTCGATCGAAGCCGCGCAGGCGATGGGCGGGCAACGGTTATCAGCGTTTCGACACGACCGTCATGGCGACGATGATTGTGTTGCTGGACATGATCGTGACGGCGGTGCGGTTCGTCGGCGACCGCTTCGCGCGGCGGCTTACGCGGCGCGCGTAATGATCGGAGTCCAGAATAATTTTTGCGGGAAGAACCGGCGCGAGTATGACGGATCTTGCGCGTCGGCATTGGCACTTGTGATGCGACTTTTGAAACGGGCGCCGCACAGTTCGCGATTGGTTCGTCGAGAGCCTCGTGGCCGCGCGAGCCTCACCCATTTGCCGCTCATCCAACTTCGTCACCTGGACATCGCAGAGCGAACCTCGTCGACCCGACGCGTTGCGAATGCGTGAGGCATCCGCCGCGCCGGTGGTGCGCGATCTTGCGTGCGAGCGCCGCGCAGCGCGATCTCGAAGGCGGTGGCGCCGCACAGGAAAAACAATGGATCGCGGGTGCGGAGCTGCTCACGCGTTCCTAGGCCGGCTAACTTGCGCGGCACATTGCCCGAGGTTTCTTTGTACACTTGAGGCGGTTCGCGACGGCCTTTCGCCTCCTTTACAAAGCGTCGCGGTTTATCCCCTTCAAGAGATTCCCGGATTGCCGTTCAAACTACCGACCACCGCTACGGCGCCGTTTTGCCCATCCGAGGTGCAGGGCTCGGTTGCGGTCCCTCAAGGCGCACCGTTCTGGAAGAAGATCCTGCAATTCGCGGGGCCTGGCCTGCTGGTTTCAATCGGCTACATGGACCCGGGCAACTGGGCCACCGCGATCGAGGCTGGTTCGCGTTATGGCTACAGCCTGCTGTTCGTCGTGCTGCTGTCGAGTCTCGCGGCGATGGCGCTGCAATGTCTGAGCATGCGTCTGGGCATTGCCACCGGGCGCGACCTTGCGCAATTGTCGAGCGCGCGTTATTCGCCAGGCGTGGCGCGCGTGCAATGGCTGCTCGCGGAGTTGTCGATCGTCGCCTGCGACCTCGCCGAAGTGCTCGGCGGCGCGCTCGCGTTCCATCTGCTCTTCAATTGCTCGCTGACCACCGGCGTGCTGCTGACCGCGTTCGACACGTTGATCGTACTCGGCCTGAAGGGCAAGAATTTCCGCGATCTCGAAGCCATCATGCTCGGCCTGGTCGCGACGATCGGCGTGGGCTACATCATCGAGCTGGCACTGGTGAAGCCGCATTGGCCGTCCGTCGCGCAGGGGTTGATTCCGTCGTGGCAGGCGCTGAGTTCGCGCGAGCCCATGTATCTGGCGATCGGCATCCTCGGCGCTACGGTGATGCCGCACAACCTGTATCTGCATTCGTCGATCGTGCAGACTCGGGCGGTGAAGCGCGACTCGGCCGGCATCCGTTCGGCCATCAGCATGTCGCGGATCGACACCATCGCGTCGCTCGTGCTCGCGCTGCTGATCAACATGGCGATCCTGATTCTCGCCGCCGCGGCTTTTCATGCGACGGGCCACACCCAGGTGACCCAGATCGAAGACGCGTACCGGCTGCTCGCGCCGATCGTCGGCACCGGTTTCGCGGCGGTGCTGTTCGCGATCACGCTGCTCGCGTCGGGGCAAAGCTCGACGTTCACCGGCACGGTGGCGGGGCAGGTCATCATGGAAGGCTTCCTGAAGATGAAGATTCCGTGCTGGCAGCGGCGTTTCATCACGCGGGCCCTGGCGTTGATCCCCGCGTTGATCGGCGTGCGGATGCTCGGCAACGGCGCGGTCGGTCAATTGCTGGTCGCAAGCCAGGTCGTGCTGAGCCTGCAACTGCCGTTCGCGCTCTATCCGCTGATTCGCATGACCAACGACCGCGCGTTGATGGGCGAATTCGCCAACAGGCTGCCGACGCGACTCCTTGCCTGGTCTTTGTTCGGTGCGATCAGTGCGGCTAATCTTTGGCTCGTGGTGCAGACAGTGGGATTGGCCGGCTGATCCGGTCGCGCAATGGCGAAAAAAAATCCGCACAGTGTGCGGATTTTTCAGGGCTTCGAATCGGGCCGGACCAGCCCTCGACGATTCAACTTACTTCACGCGGCCTGCGCGACCTGCGCGGCTTCGAGCGCTTCCTGGCGAGCGGCCGCGGCCTTCTTCGTCTTGCCTGCGCGCGAGGGCGGCTGGCAAGCGCCGCACACCACGTTGTGCTGCAAATCGTGCTTGTGCGCGACGAACTTGCCGGTGCAACGGCAGCACTTGGTCAACTGCAGAATGTCGGCGTCGAAGAAACGCACCAGCGTCCACGCGCGCGTCAAGTCCAGCACCGGTTCGGTTTCGCTGTGCTGGCAATGTTCCAGATATAGCCGATACCCTTTGGTCAGCGCGTCCAGATGCGAGCAGCGCGCTTCGTTCTTCAGGAACAGGTACGTGTTGTAGAACAACGACGCGTGGATGTTCGCCAGCCACGTCATATACCAGTCCGCCGAGAACGGCAGCATGCCCTTGGGGGGCGATACGCCCTTGACCTCGCGATACAGGCGGATCATGCGATCGCGCGAGAGCGTCAATTCGCTTTCGAGCACCTGCATGCGTGCGCCGAGTTCGATCAGCGCGATTGCACGGAATACTTCTTGTGCGTCTTCCGTCAGGCTACGCTTGAGCATCGCAGTCACCTTGATTAAGCAAACTGCTCAGCGGGCTGGCCTGCAAGCAGGATCGCCGCGTGAGTCGGTGCAACCGCCGCATGCTTCGTCGTTTGCGTCAACGCCGACAACATCGAGTGGTCGTTGAAGCGGAAGAAGCACAAAAGCTGATCGGAAGCGGCCAGCTTGACGATCTGCGCGAGCGACAGCCCGGCAAGCAAATCAGCCAGTTCCGACGACAGTCCCAGGCGGAACATCCCGACCGGTTTGTCCTCACGCAACATGCGCTGCGCAAGCATGATGTAAGACAAGTTAATCTCGCGGATTGAATCCAGCGTCTCGCTGCTACGGTCCATTTTCTGTGTTTCCGAAGCCCCGAATTACTATGTCGGCTTTTTTGCCGTTATGTCTTTTGTGCCTCGCCGGAAACGCAGACCTCCGGCTACATGTCACCATCTGATACAGATGGCGACCTTTTGATACATCGCGTTACATTTCGTAACAGCTTGGATCGAATTGTATGAAGGGTAAAACAAGAAATCAATCCCTTCTCAAAAAAATATCTCAAAAAGATACATCATTTTTCGGTAATTATTTCACGCCATTGCAATAGGCGATGCTTAGCGAATTTTTTGCCGTTCCGGATTTTCGTCTGACCGTTGAGATCCTTTGTAACACGGGCGTTTGACTAAATTATCTGAACAAAGAATCGCAACCGGCTGTGCGTCGGGAAACGCCGCTTGAATTGGAAAGGAGAAAGAAAGCGCGAGCAAAGGCACGTAATAAATACCTGCTTCTGATACGCTTTTGGGGACGAATCTGAGATGTAACGAGATGGTGCAGCCCCGGTTACAAACCGAGGCGCATTTGTAACGATTTCTGCGCTTTCAGCAACCCGTCTGGCGAACGCGTTCCACTTCGAGGCCGAACGCCGGCCGCAGACGCGTGCCGAGCACATTGCCGGCAAAAGCGGCGACCAGCCACAACCATCCGTGCAGGCTGCCTGAGACGATGCCGCTAAAGTAGGCGCCGATGTTACAACCATAAGCCAGCCGGGCGCCGTAGCCCAGCATCAGACCGCCGACCACCGCCGCGATCAGCGAGCGCGCCGGCACCTTCCAGACCGGCGCGTAACGGCCGGCAAGCGCCGCAGCCGTCATGGCGCCGAGGACGATGCCGAAATCCATCACCGACGTGACGTCATGTGTAACAGGGGCTGCCAGCGAACCCGCGTTAGCGTGTGCGGCCCAATACGGCCAACTAGCCACGTCGATTCCAAGCGCGGCGAAGATCTTGGCGCCCCACAGCGCGAACGCCGAGGTCACGCCCCACGGACGGCCCGACAGCGCCAGCGTCGCAAAATTGAGCAAGACCAGCGCTATCGCGCCGACAAACAGCGGCCACGGGCCGTGCAGCCACGGCGACGAGTGCGGCTGACGGGCCGGCTCATTGACCAGGCGGCCGTGGCGGCGCCGTTCGACCAGCACCGTGAGCGCCGCGATGGCCGCGAAAACCACCAGGTTCAGGGCGATGGCCCAGCCGGCGCCGAGCGTCGTCACCATCGAAAGTGGTTTGAGCGACGGCAACGCGGTCCAGAACGGCATGTGCGCAGTCGCGACGACCGAGCCGACGACGAACGCCGCCAGCGTGACGAGCATGCGGGTGCTACCGCCACCCACCGTGTACAGCGTGCCGGACGCGCAGCCGCCACCCAGCTGCATGCCGATGCCGAACATGAAAGCCCCGACCAGCACCGACGTGCCGGCCGGCGCGACGAGCCCGACCACCGGCTGGCCGAACAGCGAGCCGGCGGCGAGCGCCGGGAAAAACAACAGCACGCCGAGCGCGAGCATCAGCATCTGCGCGCGCAGGCCGGCGCCGCGGCCGTCGGCGATAAAGACCCGCCAGGCCGAAGTGAAGCCGAACGCCGCGTGATAAAGCGACATCCCCAAGAGGGCGCCGACGACATAGAGCGCCGCCTGACGGCCACTGACGGTTTGCGCCAGATAGATCGCGCCGAGCGCGATCAGAACGAGCGCGGCGCCGAGGGGCTTCGGATTGACGTCGAAACGGCGCGGCACACGTGGAAGCGGAGTGGAAAGATCGGACATGGGTGAGTTGACTGACAAACTGGGGATCTAAGGCGCCCGAAGGCGGCCGGGAGACGGATTGGGGTTGGTGTGGCGGAGAAACGGAACCAAAAAAGTATACATGGATCGCGTTTCGGGCGTCGGGGCTGGGTTGGCGGCCGTGGAACAGCGGGAGTACTGGACGGCGAGGGCGAGGGGCTGCTGACGAGATATCGGTCGGGGAGCGAGAGGCGCTGCGCGTTTTTTTACTTATTTGTATGGCAACGGCTTTGGCACTAGCGCCAGGATTGAGCTTCGCCGCCCGCGTTACCGTCGGCACCCAAGCGCGCGGACGCACGCCGGCACGGGCTCCGTAGTCACTGCTTTCCGGTCGTCGGAGCTTGAACGACGCCTCGCGCGCACGCTGTCTCCATCGGCTAGATGAACCGCATCATCAGATCGGTATCGTGAAACACGCCGTCGACATTCAGCCCCTCGACTTCGCAACCATATTTACGAAAGCCAAACGACTCGTAGAGTTTGCGCGCCGCCTCGTTGCGGCTGTCCACCATCAGCTGGAGCTGCCGTAAACCGTCGACGCGTGCCGCCCGCGTCAGCAACTCGTTGAGCAGCGCGCGCCCAACGCCACGGCCCGTGGCTTCCGGCGTGACATACATGCCGATGACCGAAGCCTTGTGTCGCTCCCTATCGCGCTGGTTGCGCGCTAGCCCGACTACGCCGATCAGTGGTGCGTCGGCCGATATGTAAGCGCCGAGCAGAAAGTCCCCTTCGGCCGCATGCAAGCCCTGCAAGATCGTGTCGTGTTGCGCGGGGCCTTTTGCGAGCGCTTCCTCGTAACTTTGGCCGAACAGTTCGGGATGCGCTTTCAATCCTCGAAGGCGAAGCTGGAAATAGGCGTCCCGATCGGCGGGGCCGAGTTGACGGATGAGCAGGGCGGCGTTGTTCAAGGTCTCTCTCTGCGTGGGGCGTCGGCGAAAATAAATGACGGCTGAGGGGATAACGGCCGAGCGCGCGATGTTCGTGCTCGCCTCGCTTTTCCGGCTTTGGGTCAAGGCCGTGCAACGAGCTATCGTTCAGGCTCCACGCGTTGGCTTTCGGCAAACTCCCGCAATGCCGCCGCGGTTGGTTGATCGGCCGGGAAAAACGCTTCGATCGCAAGTTCCGACAGCGTGACGTCCACCGGCGTGCCGAACACCGTAGTGGTGCTGAAAAACGACAGCACGCCGATCGGCGTGCGCAACCTCAACGGCACGGCAATCTGATTGGCGGCGGCTTCGTCATTGTCGGCCGCGTCCGCGCCCGCAGGCGCGGGATACGCAGCGAGTTCGTCACGCAGTGCGCTCAACGTCCCGTCGCCGCTCACGTCGATTTGCCGCTGGAGCCGGGCCAGCACGTGCTCCCGCCACGCATGCCAGTTGACGATCGACGCCGCGATCCCTTCCGGATGCAAGCTCAGGCGCAGCGCATTGACCGGCGGCTTCAGCAACTCAGGACTGGCGCCCGTTAGCAGCGGCGCTAGCGCGCTGTTTGACGCGACGATGGTCCAGTGCCGGTCGATCGCCAGTGCGGGGTAGGGCTCGTGTCCTTTGAGCACAAGCTCGACTGCCTCGCGCGCGGCGGCCAATTGCGGATCTGACAGCGGACGCTCGCGGAACAGCGGCGCATAGCCTGCCGCAACCAGTAGCGTATTGCGCGCCCGCAGTGGCACTTCGAGCCGTTCGGCAAGATGCATGACCATCTCCCGGCTGGGCAGCGCGCGGCCCGATTCGACGAAGCTCAGATGCCGGGTCGAGATATCGGCTTCAGTGGCGAGTAGCAACTGGCTCATTCTTCGACGCTGCCGCCATTCACGCAGCAAGTCGCCGACCGTTCGACTGGCCGCTGGCGTAGGCGAAGCGCCTGTTTGCGCAAGAGAGAGTGTGTTCATGCACCCGATGATAGCCAAAGCGTGTGGGCGATCCATTACCTGGTGGGTAATGGAAAACCCCGCCGACTCCTACGAATAGCCGGAAGCATCAGGGCAAGAGCATATGCAGTTGCGTCCCCCGGCGACGATCGCCAGCACGAATCATGCGGCCGCGACACCTTCCGGCACTGCGTTAAGTTTGACGCCGAGCGCGCGTAGCAGTTTGAACACCGTGTCCATGCGCGGTTTGGAGCCGGGCGCGAGCGTTTTATAGAGGCTTTCGCGCCCGAGTCCGGCGTCTGCCGCGACCTTCGCGATGCCGCGTGCTTTTGCGATGTCTGCGATCGCGGCAAGCAGGACGTCGGCGTCGCCTTCTTCGAGCGCTGCGTTGAGATATTCAGCAATCATTTCCTCGCTGTCGAGGTAGTGCGCTGCGTCGAACCGTGCCGTCTTGATCTTGCTCATGACCATCCCTCTCTGATTGCTGACCACATAGTTTTGGCATGCTTGATATCCGCCGGCTGCGTGGACTTGTTGCCACCGCAGAGCAGCAGATACACCGTGTGCCCTTCGCGCGCGAAGTAGACCCGATAGCCGGGACCGCAATCTATGCGCATCTCGGACACACCGTCCTCCAGCAACTTCACGTCGCCGAAATGCCCTCGTTCCGCACGCCGGATGCGCACGAGGATTTTCGCCCTCGCTCGCAGACCCGCGAGTTCCGCAAGCCAGTTATCGAACACCTCGGTGCGGTTGACCGTGTACACAGGAGGTGTTCCGATCTGTTTGTGATTGTATCCTTGTGGATACCTATCTGCAAGTGTAAAAGCCATATCAATAAAGCGACTAGCCGCCGCACTCCCGTTTCATTGCGACCCATGCCGCGCCCGCGCCCGCGCCGCGCAGCTCCCATTGGTCCCATGAGGTTAGCGGCCGGCGGAGTTCCTGACGATTCGGCCAGATGGCTAATCCGGCGACGCGCACAGGGCGGCCGACCTCGCGTCTCGTCGTGGCCGCGCATTCGAATGCTTACCTGCGACGTAATCGACGTTGCGCGTTCGAGCCGCCAATCTTCACTCCGAGCCCGCCGCATACGACGCGTATGCCGAGCGTAGTGCTCAGTGATGCCAATCAAGGAGTGTTGAGATGAATGCCCATACCGATCTCATCGACCGTTATTTCGACGCCTGGAACGAGACCGATGGCGCGCGCCGTCGCGAGTTGATTGCCGCGACGTGGACCGCCGACGCCGACTATCGCGACCCGCTGCTTGCCGGCGCGGGCCACGACGGCATCGACGCGATGATCCGCGCGGTGCATGAGCGCTTCCCGGCGCACACGTTTCGCCGCACGACTCAGGTCGACGGCTTCGCGGACCGGCTGCGCTTTTCATGGGAGCTGGCCACGCCCGCGGGCGACGCGATCGTCAAAGGTTCGGACTTCGGCGTGGTGGATCCGCACGGCCGCCTTCAGGCGGTCACGGGCTTCCTTGACCAGGTGCCTGAGGGCGCCTGACCCACGCGCTTATCTCACGGAGACGATCATGCACGAGCCCATTGCCCGGACGCCTCTTCAAACCGCCATCGCCTTCGCGCGCGTGTCGGCGGCGCTCGACGCGCTGACAGGTATCATCGCCGGCTTCGCGCTGCTCGCCGGCGCGCGGGCGTTCATGTTCATCGCGTTGCTGGGCTGGCGCGAGCCGGTGCTGGGCGGCGCGGGGCTCGTGCTGCTGGCGATGGTCGGCTGGCTGCGGTGGCGCTGCGGCGGCATCGCAGCCGCGCACCCCGCGCCGCGGAGCCGCGCGACGATGCATCGCGCCGGCGGACCATGCGCCGGCGCGGCGATGATGTCCCGCCGCATGCAGCCGCCCTGCACGGATGTGCTCGACGTTGCTTGCTACAATCGACCGTCGCAATGCGATGCGGCGGCGCGTCCTGGCGCTACCGTCAAGCCGGCGTCTTGCGGGCCTGCCCGAACCTGAACGCCGGCGCGCTCGCATTGCGCTACCCCAACCCAGACGGCGAGCCGTCGATCGGGATCAACCGGACAAGGAGACACCGTGCTGAAGAATCTGGACCCGCTGCTGAACGCCGACATCCTTCATGCGCTGCGCTCGATGGGCCATGGCGACGAACTCGTCATTTGCGACGCCAACTTCCCAGGCACGTCGATTGCGCAGGACACCGTGCTCGGCAAGCTGCTCCATCTCGACGGCGTGAGTGCGCCGCGCGCGGTGCGCGCGGTGCTGTCGGTGATGCCGCTGGATACCTTCATCGAACAACCGGCGTCGCGCATGGAGGTAGTGGGCGAGCCGCATACGATTCCGGCGGTGCAGCGCGAAGCGCAAGCCGAGGTCAACACGGCGGAAGGGCGCGAGGTGCCGTTTGCTTCGATCGAGCGATTTGCTTTTTATGAGCGGGCCCGCAAAGCGTATTGCGTGATCGCGACCGGCGAGGAGCGAGGCTATGGTTGCTTCGTGTTCACGAAAGGCGTGTTGCTGGCGCCCGATGCGCCGCGTTCATAGCTCGTGAGAGCACGCGGCGAAGCTGCGTCCCCGTTGGCTTTGCTTGCGCATGCAGGTAGCGAGTCGAGCCGATTCACCCAGGCTCTTCACATCCCATCACGGTGACACGACCCATGAGCTTCTCGATAGACACACTCGATCATCTCGTTCTGAACGTCGCCGACGTGGAAGCCAGCGCGGCCTGGTACGCGCGCATGCTCGGCATGCAACGCACCGAATTCGCGTCGCGCACCGGCACACGCGTGGCGATGACCTATGGCAATCAGAAGATCAACCTGCGTCCGGCAACCGCCGATACGGTTGCGTGGTTCACCGCGCGCGAGCCGGCGCCCGGCAGCGCGGATCTGTGCTTCGTCACCACCGCGAGCCCGGCCGAAGTCGAGGCGCACTGGCTTGCCGAGGGCGTGGCCATCGAGGCGGGTCCGGTGGAGCGCGACGGTGCGCGGGGCAAGATGACCTCGGTCTATTGCCGCGATCCGGACGGCAATCTGATCGAAGTCGCCACATATCCCCGCGCCTAGCGAAGCGGCAAGGTCCGCACCAGCCACGAGCGGAACCGAAGCGGACGTCCATGCACGGCTGGCGCGCCGTTGTACTGGCGTCCCGTCCGTGCTTGGAAAAGGCAGCCGTTGCACATATTCTCAGTTGCACAGTAGGGAACTGCGCCGGCCCGGCCGGGTCTGCTGCTTATTCATTTACAGGAGCCCCTCATGACGCGTCCCGTCGATTCCGGCATCATCTTCATCGCACGTATCGCCCTTGCCGTGCTGTTTCTGTGGAGCGGTGTGATGAAGCTGCTGGGCTATGCGGGCTTTGTCGGCTACCTGCATTCGAAGGGCGTGCCGTTCGTTCAGGTTGCCGCGCCGATTGCAACCGCCGTCGAAGCGCTCGGCGGTCTGTTGCTGATCGTCGGCTTCAAGGTGCGCCCGCTCGCGATCCTGATGGCCGTCTATACGGTGGCGGCGGCGGTGCTGGGCCACGACTTCTGGAACGTCGTCGATCCCGCCTTGCAACAAAACACGGTAATCCATTTCTGGAAGAACATCGGTATCGCCGGCGGCTTCCTGCTGCTGTTCGTGACCGGCGCGGGCCGCCTCAGCGTCGACGGCGCGCGCGCGCCACGCGGCGGCCTCGGGCGTTGATGCGGTGCATGCCGCTTTCGATTCTGGCTGTAACCAAGGGAGCACACAATGATCCAAACTTTCGAGCAAACCATCGGTGGCAAGGTCACGCAGTTGTGCGCCAGTCTCGGCGAGGGACCTACGCCGCATCGCGTGATCATCAGCCTGGCCGATTCGGCTAAGACACTCGTGATTCTGGACGCGTCGGGGCTCATCAGCACGATCAAGGCCGAAATCGAGGAGCCGGAGAAGTTGATCGCGGACGCGATCGCCAAGGCGCAAGGCGAAGGTCTGATCGAACGCGCGATCGACACCGGCGTGATTCAGGAAGCCTCGCTGTGAATGATGTAGTGTCGGCGGGCGCTGTCCGCCGCTGACACTCGCCGGCGCTACGCTAGCCGCTACAGACCCCGTGTGCGCAAGCATCGCGGGGTTATTTTTTACGCGTACGACCTCGCGCGCCCCTCACCTTGATTCGCCGACGCGTGTCGCGCCCGCGTCGCGCCTGTTCTCGCGCGAGCCCGGCGCCGAAGCATGCGGCTGCGGATGCACGAAGCAGCTCAACACGCCGCCCAACGCCAGCAGACCGACTGAGATCGCGCTCGCCGCCTGCATCCCCGCGACGATGTGCGCGGCCGCTGCGCCGCTGGCCAGCGCGCCGAAGGCTGCCACGCCCACCGCGCCACCGGCTTGCCGCGCCGTATTCAACACCGCCGACGCGGTGCCCGCGCGCTGCGCTTCGGTCGACGCGAGCACGGCGGTGGTCATCGCAGGCACGGCCAGACCCATGCCCGATGGAATCAGCAGGAACGGCACCAGCAGGCCGATGAGCGGCGTCGCGGCATCGACCCAATGCAGCAGGCCGTAGCCGAGTCCGGCGGAGATCGCGCCGAGAATCATCGGGACGCGCACGCCGAAGCGGCCGACCACCCAGCCACTCGCGACGTTCGACAGCAGGAAGCCGCCCGTCAACGGCAAAAACGCGAGTCCCGCCTGTAACGGCGTATAGCCGCGCACGCGCTGCAAGTAAAGACTCAGCACGAACACCATGCCGTAGTAAGTCAGATTCACGCAGATGCCGAACAGCACCGCCGCGCTGAAAGTGCGCTTTCTGAAGAGCGGGAGCGGCAGCATCGGCGACGCGACGCGCGCTTCGACGACGATGAACGCGCACGCGGCGAGCAGCGCGAGCACGAAGCCGCCGGCCACTAGCGGGTGGCCGAGTCCCAGCGGCCGCCATTCGATCACCGCCGCGACGAAGGCGGTCAGCGCGACGATCGCAAGACACTGGCCACCCAGGTCGATGCCGCTCGGGCTTGCTGCGGCGCTCCCGTTCGCGCTTGCATCGCCCGCGGTTTGCGGGTCTTGAAGCGCGGTCCTGGGCTGCGGCACCCAGAGCAGCGTCGCCAGCAGGCCGGCCGCACAAATTGGCAGGTTGACGAGAAAGATGCTGCGCCAGTCGAACGCCGCGATCAGCAGGCCACCGGCCACCGGCCCCGCCGCGATTGCAATCGCGCCCGCGGCGGTCCATAGACCGACCGCGCGCGCTCGCAGTTTGGGATCGTGTCCATACGACTGATTGAGCAGCGCCAGCGAGTTCGGCAGCATCGCCGCGGCGCCGACGCCCTGCACCGCGCGCGCGGCGACCAGCATCGCGGCGTTGAACGCGAGGCCGCAGGCGAGCGACGCGAGCGCGAACAGCACGATTCCGGCCGCGTACATGCGGCGCGCGCCGAAGCGGTCGCCGAGCATGCCGGCCGACAGCATCAGCACCGCGCCACACCTGCATGGCTTACGACGACGGTCTCGCCATGTCGAAGGCGCTCGCCCGTTCCACCGCGGATCTGCTGGTGCTGGACTGGCAGGGCACACGTCTGTCCGGCGCCGACGTGCTGCGGTCGGTGCGAGGGGTCGGCGGCGATCGCTTGCCGGTCGTGTTCGCGTCGCACGACACGTCGGAGGAGAGCATGGTGCGCGCGTTCGTCACCGGCGCGGATGACTACGTCGGGTTGCCGTTGCGCGCCGCTGAGTTTCGCGAGCGCATCGCGGCGCTGTTGCGGCGTGCGTACCCGGCGCGCTCCGATTCTTCGAGCTTCGAGGTCGGGCCGTACCACTTCGACACTCGCCGTCAGCTCGTGCTGCTACGCGGCGAGCCGGTGTCGCTATCCAGCACGCAGTACCGGCTCGCCGCGCTGTTCTTTTCCAACATCGGCCGCGTGATGTCGCGCGACCACATCTTCGCGATGGTGTGGGGCCGCGAGTTCCGCGAATTCACCCGCACGATCGACAGCCACGTGTCGCGGCTGCGCTTGCTGCTCGAAATCGAACCGCAAAACGAATTCCGGCTGCAGCCGGTTTACAAGAGCGGCTACCGGCTGCTGCATCTGCGCCAGGACGAAGCAGTCGAGCGGTCCGTCGACGATGCGCAGAAGCAGGCGGCCTGAAGTCACGGCCGCCTGCTCCGCCTCGGCCGCCACGTCAAATGGGCGGCAGCGCCGGCCGCGTTTCGATCGCGCGACGGATCAATGCCTCCGCCGCCTTGCGCTCTTCGCCGACCAGCGGCAGACGCGGGGGCCGCACCGGCTCCGTGCCCAGGCCGACGATCGCTTCGGCCAGCTTGATGTTCTGCACGAGCTTCGGCGACACGTCGAGCGCCAGCAGCGGCGCGAACCAGCGGTAAATCGCGCGGGCTTCCTCAAGGCGTCCCGCCTTCAGCAGCTTGTAGATCACCACCGTCTCGCGCGGAAACGCGCACACCAGACCTGCCACCCAGCCATGCGCGCCCATCAGCATCGCTTCCATCGCGAGATTGTCGACCCCGCACAGAATCGCGAAACGGTCGCCGACCGCGTTGATCAGATCCGTCACGCGCCGCACGTCGCCGCATGATTCCTTGATCGCGACAATCTTCTTCTCATCGGCGATTTCCGCGAACATGTCGGGCGTCATGTCGACGCCATAGGCGAGCGGATTGTTGTAGATCATCAACGGCAGAGCGCTTGCGTGCGCGACGCTGCGGAAATGGTTGAGCGTTTCGCGCCGGTCAGACAGATAGCGCAGCCCCGGCAGGACCATGTAGCCGGCCGCACCGTGCTTGCTGCCGGCTTCGGCCTGACGGCAGGCGTCGAGCGTGCTGTTTTCGGCGATCGTCAACAGGACCGGCACACGGCCGCGCGCGGCGTCGACCGCGATGTCGAGCACCTGCAGCTTTTCGTCGAGCGACAAAGTCGACGCTTCACCCAGTGAACCGCACACGATGATGCCGTCCACACCCGCGTCGATCTGCGCTTCGATATTCTTGCCGGTCCATGCACGGTCTATGCTGAAATCCGCGTGAAACTTGGTGGTGACTGCGGGCAATACGCCTTCCCAGATATGCGCCACGAATGCTCTCCTGAGTGTGATGTGTCGTAGCGCAGTGTAAGCAGGGAAAATGTCGACGTCTTGCGCGAATCGCGCGCGGTGGATGACGATTTCAGCATAGCCAGGCAGCGCGCAACGTTGCTGAAAGGTGGCAGACAGCGCATTCGCCACAGCAGGTGCGATCTATTGAAGCTGAGCGATCGCACTCATGCAAGCGTGTGCGGGATCATGGCGCGCGCGTGTTGAACCTATGTGCCGCGTGCCGATTTCCTGCGCGAAGCCCGCGTCAATTTTAACGCCCGACTATGCCGAAATCGTCACAATCCACGCGCACGCGCACCAAGACCCCGAGGCTCGCCGTTCCTACCATGGGCGTCATGAAAACCTTGAACATCATCGACTCGCACACCGGCGGTGAACCCACCCGCCTCGTGGTGGCAGGCGGCCCGGATCTCGGCGGCGGCACGCTCGCGCAACGGCTCGACGTATTCCGCACGCGCTTCGACGACTGGCGCGCGGGCATCGTCACCGAACCGCGCGGCTCGGACGTGGTGGTGGGCGCGCTACTGTGCGAGCCGGACGACCCCACGTGCGCGGCCGGCGTGATCTTCTTCAACAATGTGGGCTATCTCGGCATGTGCGGGCACGGCACGATCGGACTCGTCGTGTCGCTCGCGCATATGGGACGGATCGGGCCGGGGCGTCACCGGATCGAGACGCCTGTCGGCGTGGTCGAGGCGACGCTCAACGAGGACAGCAGCGTCGCCGTGCGCAACGTGCCGGCCTATCGTTATCGCGAGGCCGTGCGGGTCGACGTGCCGGGCTACGGCGCGTTGACGGGCGATATCGGCTGGGGTGGCAACTGGTTTTTTCTCGTCGCCGATCACGGCCGCTCGCTGGATGCGGCGGATATCGCCGGGTTGACCGCGTTCAGCTCGGCGATTCGCGATGCGCTGATCGCGCAGCGCATCACCGGCGCGGACGGCGCGCTGATCGACCACATCGAACTCTTCGGACCCGGTTCGCGCGACGGCATCGACAGCCGCAGCTTCGTGCTGTGTCCCGGTAACGCGTACGACCGCTCGCCGTGCGGCACCGGCACGAGCGCGAAAGTCGCGTGTCTCGCGGCCGACGGCAAGCTGGCCGAAGGCGCGGTGTGGCGGCAGGAAAGCATCATCGGCAGCGTGTTCGGAGCGAGCTATCGCCATGCGGGCGACGGCGTCTCCGTGATCCCCACCATCACCGGTCACGCGTATGTCACCGCGCAAGGGCAACTCTGTTTCGACGAGCGCGATCCGTTCGCGTGGGGCATTCGCACGGCATGAGCGCGGATGCGTTGATCGTCGGGGCGGGGATTGTCGGCGCCGCCTGCGCGGCGGAACTGGCCGCGCTCGGCATGCGCGTCGAGGTGCTCGACGCGCAGTGCATCGGCGGCGGCGCGACGGCGGCGGGCATGGGCCACATCGTCGTGATGAACGACTCGCCGGCGGAATTCGCGCTGAGCCGCTATTCGCGCGACTTGTGGCTGCAACTTGCGCCGCGACTGCGTGCACGCGACGCGTTCGCGCGCTGCGGCACGCTGTGGGTCGCCGCAGACGAAGAAGAATGGCAAGCCGCCCGCGCGATGCAGGCGGCGTTCGCAGCGCAAAACGTCGTCACGCAGCTGCTGGACGCGGCCGAACTGCGCGCCTGCGAACCGGCATTGGCGGCGTCGCTGGCGGGCGGTTTGCGCATCGAGCACGACAGCATCGTGTATGCGCCCACCGTTGCCGAATGGCTGCTCACGCAATCGCCGCACGCCGCGAACATCCGCGTGCGCCTGATGACGCCGGTCGCTTCGGTCGGCGTGGGCGGCGTCACGCTGGCCAGCGGCGAGCGCATCGGCGCGGCTCACGTGATCGTCGCCAATGGTCTGGGCGCGCGGCAACTCGTGCCGTCGCTGCCCCTGCAACCGAAGAAGGGCCATCTGCTGATCACCGACCGCTATCCCGGACTGATCCATCATCAACTGCTCGAACTTGGGTATATCAAGAGCGCGCATCATGCGCCGGGCACCTCGGTGGCGTTCAATGCGCAACCGCGTCCCACGGGACAATTGCTGATCGGCTCGTCGCGCCAGTTCGACACCACCGATCTCGCGGTCGAGATGCCCGTGCTCGCGCAGATGCTGCAACGCGCCGCGCGCTATCTGCCGGTGCTGCCGACGCTCAACGGCATTCGCGCGTGGACCGGCTTTCGCGCGGCGTCGCCGGACGGACTGCCGCTGATCGGTCCAGCCGGCGAGTTCGCGCCAGGCGTGTGGCTCGCGGTCGGCCATGAAGGGTTGGGCGTGACGACCTCGCTCGCCACAGCCAAACTGCTCGCCGCGCAGATAATGGCGAGTGCCGCGCCGCCGATCCCGGTCGAGCCGTATCTGCCGGTCCGTTTCGCTGAACAGGTGGCCCATGAGCAGTCTTGACGCGGTGCGCATCCACGTGACGATAAACGGCCGCGACATCGCTGTCCAAGCCGGCACGACCGTGGCCGCGGCGCTGGTGATCGCGGGCGTCGGCGGCACGCGGCGATCGGTGCAAGGCGACACGCGCAGCGCGTTTTGCGGTATGGGCGTGTGCCAGGAATGTCGGGTGACGATCGACGGCCGGGCGCACGCTCTGGCCTGTCAGACGCTGTGCCGCGAAGGCCAGACCGTGCAAGCCTGCGACCCGGCGGACCCGCGATGACGCGACACTTCGCCGTCGTCGTGGTCGGCAGCGGGCCGGCCGGCTTGCGTGCCGCGCATGCCGCCGCGCGCGCGGGCGCCACCGTCGCGCTGCTCGACGACAATCCACGCGCCGGCGGCCAGATCTGGCGTCAAGGTCCGGGGCATGCGCCGCAACCGCCGCTGTCCGCGCTGCTCGATGCATTGCACCAGTGCAGCAATGTCACGCACTGGCCGTCGACTCGCGTGATCGCGCCGCTTGGGCTCTGCGGTCTGCTGCTCGAATCGGCCGGACAGGGCGGCGTGTGCATCACCTACGAGCGCTTGATTCTCGCGACCGGCGCGCGCGAGCGACTGCTGCCGTTCGCGGGCTGGACCTTGACGGGCGTGACCGGCGCGGGCGCATTGCAGGCGCTTATCAAAGGCGGGATGCCGGTGCGCGGCGATCGGATCGTGATTGCCGGCAGCGGTCCATTGCTGATTGCCGCGCTTGCTACAGCGCGCAAGGCCGGCGCGCGGGTGGTCGCGGTGGTCGAGCAGGCGTCGGCGTTCGAGGTTGCGCGCTTCGGCGCTTCGCTGCTGACCGAACCCGCGAAGTTGCGGCAGGCGATCGCCATGACACGCGGTTTCGCGGGCGTGCGTTACTGGACCGGCAGCATCGTGCGGGAGGCGCGGGGCGATGGCCGCGTGCAGCGGGTGACCGTCCGGCGCGGCGCGCGGGACGTGACGCTCGATTGCGACCGTGTCGCGTGCGGCTATGGACTGGTGCCGAACATCACGTTCGGCCAGGCGCTCGGCTGCGCGGTCAACGACGCGGGCGAGATCGTCGTCGACGGCGGGCAGCGAACGTCGGTCGACAATGTGTTCGCGGCGGGGGAATGTACCGGGATTGGCGGCGCGGAACTGGCCGGTGTGGAAGGTGAGATCGCCGGTCTGGCGGCGAGCGGCGGCGCGGCCACGGAGCGCGCCCCTCTGGACGCGCTGCATGCGCGGCGAGCGCGCTGGCGCCGCTTCGGCCGGCGCGTCGAAGCCGCCTTCGCCTTGCAGGACGCCGCGCGCACGCCGCCTGCCGACACCACGCTGCTGTGCCGCTGCGAGGACGTGAGCGTCGGCGCGGCGCGCCACTGCGCGGACTGGCGCGATGCCAAGCTGCACACCCGCTGCGGCATGGGCGCCTGCCAGGGAAGAATCTGCGGCGCGGCGGCGAATCTGTACTTCGGTTGGCCGGCGGCCGCGCCGCGCCCGCCGTTCAGCCCCGCGCAAATCGGCACATTGATGGCGCCGGGCATCGAGCCGCCGCCGCTCGAATGAAGTCCGTGCCCGCCCGCGTCGCGGATATTGTCGGCCACGGCGCGGCTCTATAATCGACGGGCCGCGCGCCACCCACGCGGCCGCACCGACGAACCCCTTCGCGAATGCAGTCTTCCATGCACAGGCCAACGGGACCCACACGATGAACACGCCGGCTCATCCGCTCGAACCCGAAGACTCAACGCTGTCCGGCATGCTGTCGCACTTCCGGTTGCTGGAGCCGGTGTTCGACGCTATGCCCGACGTGGTGTTCTTCGTGAAGGACGCCGACGCGCGCTATGCGCTCGTCAACCGCACGCTGGCCTCGCGCTGCGGCTTCAAGGAGAAGGCCGCGCTGCTCGGCAAGACCGCCGAGGATGTGTTTCCGCGCCGCTTCGGGCGCATCTATACGGCGCAGGACAAGGCGATCATCGGCGTCGGCAGCCAGATGCTCGATCAACTGGAGTTGCATCTGTATCCCGGCCGCCAGCCTGGCTGGTGCCTGACCTGCAAGCAGCCGCTGCGGGATGAGGCGGGCAAAGTGGTCGGCCTCGCCGGCATTTCCCGCGATCTCAAAGCGGACGAAAGCAGCCACCCGGCGTACAGCCGGCTTGCAGCGGTCGTGCAGTCGATCCAGGAGAATTACGTGCAGCCGTTGAATCTGAAACAGCTCGCCGCGATGGCCGACATGTCGGTTGCGCAGCTGGAACGATACTTTCACAAAGTGTTTCATTTGACACCGCGTCAGGTGCTGCTGAAGACGCGTCTGGATGCGGCCACCGCGCTGCTGGTCTCGCACGACAAGGTCACGGACGTCGCCGCGCTGTGCGGCTACACCGACCACAGCGCGTTCACCCGGCAATTCAAGGCGACCGTCGGCGTTACGCCGACCGAATACCGGATGCTGCTGCACGGCACTTCGCGGAGCTGAGCCGCCGCACATGGTCCGTCGCAGGCATCACTACTACGTGTACGTCGTCACGCTGGACGATGCGGTCTGGAACGAGGCGCGCTTTCGCCGCGCGAATCCGGATTACCGGTTCGACAAGCCTTGCGTGTATGTGGGAATGACGGGACTGGACCCGGACCTGCGTTTCGACCGCCATAAGGCCGGCATTCAGGCCAATCGCTATGTGCGCGATTACGGCTTGCGCCTCGTGCCCGAATTGTATGAAGTGTTCAATCCGATGCCGTATCGCGGGGCTCAGGATATGGAAGTGGAACTCGCGATCGGGCTGCGTGAAGCGGGGTATGGCGTGTGGCAGGCTTGAAGCGGTTTGTCTGGTTGCTTGCGAGCCGGGATGCTTGCGGGTCTGCGTGCTGGTGGATGCGTGTGCTCAAGCGTTGGGTTTTGCGGGTTGCGCTTTGATTCTTGTGCCTTGTGCCACGGAACAACGGCGAGCGGGCGGTCCGCGTTACTTGACGCCGAGCCCGCGCAGCACCGCGTTGCCCTCGCTCGTCAGACGAATGTGCGAGGCACCGGCCTCGCTCGACACTGTTTCGACGAGGCCCGCTTCGTACAGTTGCGGAATCTCGGGTTTCGCGGATGCGTCGATCGGCGCGTGCAGCAAAAGCAACAGGGTCGCCAGTTCGTGGTGGCTCAGCAGACGGCGCAGCATGGTAGGCCGCTTGCCCGACGTCGACATGTCGTTCGTATTTTGATCGGGTTGGTTCATGGTGCGCACCTTGTGCGGGATAGGGTCCGGCGATGATGCGGACGAAGTCTTAAACGATTCTTAAGACTTCATTATCCTGTAACACCGTGACATGAAGATGGCAGCGGAACAGCTTCGCGACCGTCCCGCTTACTGTTTTTTACGCCGCCAAGCCTTACGGGGCGCAGGTTTTGCCGGCCGTCTCGAGCCACAGGTTGTTGACATGGCGCTTGCCCGCATAGAAGCGGTAAGTTGTCGCGCCATTGTCGCTACGCACCTTCACGATATTCGAATCGCCAAAGTCGAGCATCTGACCCTGCGGGATCGCCGTGGATTTGAACGCGGCGTCGTGGCGGGTGGCGACTTGGGTCATGCAGGCGACGACGTCGTCGACCGAGCGTTGGGTGGTGGTGTCCGTGACGGGCTCGCCGGCATCCGGATCTTTCTGGAAGTACGCGCAAGCGCTGAGGAGCACGGGAACTGACAGGACTACAGCAAACTTCTTCATATCTCTCCTGGCGTTTCATTCGGCCGACGGGTGGGTGCGGCGCCCGCAGAGGGCGCCGCCGCGCGGCGTGGGCCGCAAATCAGGGGACCATTATATCGGGGCGGCGCGGCTGGCCGATTCAAGGCCGCATGTGGCGTGCCTGGGGAACTGGAGCGTTGAAGTGCTAAAGGGCGTCGAACCGCGCGAACCGCGCGATCAACCCGAGCCTTCCGAACTGCCCGAATTGTCGGAGATGCGCGAGAACCGCCCGAGACCTGCCTTCGCAGCAACCATCCGAACCGCCTACTTCCGCCGCTGCGCCTGCGCAGCAAGACGCACCGCCGCGTTAGCCGCGCCATACCCGTCATAACCGCCGCGCCGCTCGACGATTTCGAGGAAGAAGCGCTGGTCCAGCTGTTCCGTGTAAGCGTGGAAAAATTCGCCGCCACGCTCGTCGCGGTCGTACAGGATGTGGTTCGCGCGCATCGCCTCCAGCATGTGGTCCGGCAACGCGTAACGCGCGGCGAGATCGTCGTAGTAATTACGCGGAATGCGCAGCACCGGCAAACCGTCGGCGACGAATTCGGGAATCGCGCTGAAAATATCGCCCGTGCTGAACGCGACGTGGTTCAGCCCGGAGCCGTGGTAAGTGTGCAGCGCCTCGGCCACCGCCGTGTGGCGATCCACCGACGCGTTCAGCACGATTCGCACCGACCCGTCACGGCTGCGCAGCGCGCGGCTGCGCACCAGCCCGTACGGGTCCGGCACCAGCACGCCCGGCTCGGCCTGGAAGCCCAGCGCGGTCCGCAGAAACAGCACCCACGTATCCAGCGCGTTCGCCGGCACCGACAGGCAAACGTGATCGATGCGGGACAGCGGCCCCACTTCGGTCGGGCCGTTGATGTCGGTGAGGACGAAATCGGCTTCGAACAGCGTGGGCTGATCGGGGGTTTCGTCGACGAAATAGTTCAGGCTACTGTCGGGCCCCTGCACCGCGGGCAGCACCCGCTCGTCCGGGCCGATCTGCCCGGAGAACGGCGCGTAGCCGAAGCCGGCGGCGCGCTCGAATGCCTGATTGGCGTCGTCCACGCGAAACGCCGACGCGCACAGCGACAAGCCATGCTGCTGGAAGAACGCGTTGGCGAACGAATCCGGCTCGGCGTTCAGCACGATCGACGCCGAGCCGTGCTGATACAGCGTCACGTCTTTCGACCGATGCTCGCCCGCCTGACGGAAACGCAGTTTGCCGAGCCAGTCGGCAAGCTGGGCGCGCGTGGTGTGGTCGACCGCGAATTCGAGGAACTGATAGCCGACGTGCGCGGGCGCGGCCGGCGAGCGGTACAGGTCGCCGACCGGTTGCTGCTGCTTGTCGAGCAGCGCGCGGGTCTGCTCCTCGAGGAACAGCAGCGAACGGTGGCCGTCCGCGGCCGTGATGGTGGTGGGCGCGGCGCGAAAGCCGTCGTTGAAAATCTCCAGCGAAAGCGGCCCCTTGTAGCCCGTTTTCACGATCTGCGCCGTGAAGTTCGCCAGATCGAAATCGCCCTGGCCGGGGAAACAGCGGTAGTGGCGGCTCCATTCGAGCACGTCCATCGCGAGCTTCGGCGCGTCGGCGATCTGCACGAACGCGATGCGCTCGCCCGGAATCTCCGCGATCGCATCCACCGTGTCGTTCAGTGAAAGCGTATGAAAGCTGTCGAGCACGAGCCCGAGGTTCGGATGGTTCACCGCGTCGACGAGTTTCCACGCGTGACGATAAGTCTTCACGTGCTTGCCCCACGCCAGCGCCTCGTAACCGGCGACCACGCCGGCGGCTCCAGCCGCGCGCGCCAGCGCGCCGAGCTGGTCGATCATCAGCGCATCGTCGCCGATGGTGTCTGGCGACACGTTGCTGCACACCAGAATGCGGTCCGTGCCCAGTTCATGCATGACGTCGAACTTGCGCTTCGCGCGGTCGAGGTTGCGTTCGAGGCGCTCCGGGCTCACGCCGTCGAAGTCGCGAAACGGCTGGAACAGCATGATCTTCAGCCCGAGATCGTTCGCGATGCGGCGCACGTCGGCGGGAGAGCCGTCGAAATACAGCAGGTCGTTCTCGAAGATTTCGACGCCTTCGAAGCCCGCCGCGCGGATCGCGGTCAATTTCTCGACGAGGGTTCCGCTAATCGACACGGTGGCAATCGAACGCTGCATGGAGGCTCCTGCAAAACAATCAGAACGGCGATGGGAAAACGCGCGCCGCGGCGGGCGCGCGCGAAGGCATTGCAGCTCGGCATGCTGCAATGCGCAAAATGAGCGAGTCCGTTACTTGCGCGAGCAAGACACAGGCCAGAATTGCCCACATTAACGGAATGTGGCGGCAGTTTATACAAACTAACTAGATGGTACAAATTCGTAGAAACCCCGAATGACGGCAGCCGCCAATGCGCGCACACTTCGCTACACGTTGCAGAGCGCCACGGGTGCCGTGGTGTGCTTTGCGCCTTATTTCGCAGGAGCCGCTGTCATGAGTTTTGCCTCAGTCCTGGTCCTCAACGGACCGAACCTCAATCTGCTCGGCACGCGCGAGCCGGCCGTGTACGGCTCGGAAACGCTCGACGACGTCGCGAAACTCTGCCGCGATGCCGGCGAGCGCCTCGGACTCGCGATCGAGTTCTGCCAGTCGAACGCCGAGCATCAACTGATCGACTGGCTGCATGCGGCGCGCACGAAGGTCGACGGCGTCGTGATCAATCCGGCGGCTTACACCCACACCTCGGTCGCGATCGCCGACGCGCTCACCGCGATCGAGAAGCCGGTCGTCGAGGTGCACATTTCGAATGTGCATCGCCGCGAAGCGTTCCGGCATCACTCATACGTGTCGGCCGTGGCGGACGCGATCATCGTCGGTTGCGGCACTCAGGGCTACGTCTTCGCTCTGGAGCGGATGGCGACCATTCTCAAGAATAGGGCGGCAAAATGAACGCACAAGCAAACACATCAGCTAACGCGCAAGCTGGCTCACAGGCCACTGCTCATTCGTATCTGGTCGGTCTGATCGGCGCGGGCATCGGCGGGTCGCTGACGCCCGCGATGCACGAGGAAGAGGGCAGCAAGCTCGGTCTTCACTACGTGTACCGGCGCATCGATCTGGAGGCGTTGAAGCTCGACGTCGCCGCGCTGCCGGACCTGCTGCTTGCCGCCGAACGCATGGGCTTCAACGGCCTGAACATCACGTACCCGTGCAAGCAGGCGGTCATTGCGCTGCTCGACGAACTGTCCGACGACGCGCGCGCGCTTGGCGCGGTCAACACCGTGCTGTTCAAGGACGGCAAGCGCATTGGCCACAACACCGACTGGTCCGGTTTCGCGCGCGCGTTCCAGCGCGGCTTGCCGGACGTGTCGCTCGAGCGCGTAGTGCAACTCGGCGCGGGCGGCGCGGGCGCGGCGGTCGCGCATGCGGCGCTGCAAATGGGCGCGAAATCGCTCACGCTGTTCGACGTGGACGCCGCGCGCGCCGCGTCGCTCGCCGACGAATTGCAGAAACGTTTCCCGTCCAGCAAGGTCAGCGCCGGCAGCTCGCTTGCGGAGTCGCTCGCGGCTGCTAATGGCCTGATTCACGCGACGCCCACCGGCATGGCGAAACTGCCAGGCTTGCCGTTGCCGGCCGAATTGCTGCATCGCGATCTGTGGGTCGCCGACATCGTGTACTTCCCGATCCGCACCGCGCTGCTGCAGGCGGCCGAGGCGCTCGGCTGCCGCACGCTGAGCGGCGGCGGCATGGCGGTCTATCAAGCGGTCGACGCGATGCGCATCTTCACCGGCCTCGAGCCGGACGCCGAACGCGTGTACACCCACTTTCAGTCGTTGTTGCAACGCCCGTAGGAAGCCCCCTGGGGGACGCCCATATGAACCGCTAACCGGTAGCGTATGACCGGTACACAACCAGATCGAGGAGACTAGCCCGACATGCCGCAACCGATTCAATCCAGTCCCGCCGACGCCCCGCTTCGCAAGGAAGCCACGGTGAGCACCACACGCCGCTCGAAAGCCCGCTATCAGATTCTCGCGCTGCTCGCAGTAGGGACGATGATCAATTATCTGGACCGCACGGTGCTCGGCATCGCGGCCCCGCAACTGACCAAGGAGCTCGGCATCAACGCCGCGCTGATGGGTCTGCTGTTTTCCGTCTTTTCCTGGAGCTACGTGGCCGCGCAGATTCCGGGCGGCCTGTTTCTCGACCGCTTCGGCAGCAAGCTGACCTACTTCCTGTCGATGACGTTCTGGTCGCTGTGCACGCTCGCGCAAGGGCTGGTGCATGGCGTGGGCGGCCTGTTCGCGTTCCGCCTTGGGCTCGGCGTGTCGGAAGCGCCTTGCTTTCCGACCAACAGCCGGGTGGTGGCCACGTGGTTCCCGCAGAGCGAACGCGCGATGGCGACCGGCACGTACACGGTCGGCGAATATATCGGCCTCGCGTTTTTCAGCCCGTTCCTGTTCATGCTGATGGGCGCGTTCGGCTGGCGCTCGCTGTTCTACGTGGTGGGCGGCGCGGGCATCGTGTTTGGCGGGATCTGGTGGATGTTCTATCGCGAGCCGCGCGATCATCCGTCCGCTAATCAGCAGGAGCTGGACTATATCGAAGCCGGCGGTGGCCTCACGCATCGCAAGAAAGCCGCCGACACAGCGCACGCACCGGCGAAGAGCGGCTTCGAATGGCGCACCATCGGCCGCCTGCTCAAGCATCGTCAACTGACCGGCATCTGCCTCGGCCAGTTCGCGGGCAATTCGACGCTGGTGTTCTTCCTCACCTGGTTTCCCACGTACCTGGCAACCGAGCGCCATATGGCGTGGCTGAAGATCGGCTTCTTCGCGATCATGCCGTTCATTGCGGCGTCGATCGGCGTGATGTTCGGCGGCTTCTTCTCCGACTGGCTGCTGCGCCGCGGCAAGTCGGCGAACGTGGCGCGCAAGCTGCCGATCATCGCCGGTCTGCTGCTCGCGTCAACCATCATTCTCGCGAATTATGTCGAAAGCAACGTGGTGGTGATCGCGATCCTGTCGGTGGCGTTCTTCGCGCAGGGGATGGCCGCGCTGGGCTGGACGCTGGTGTCGGACATCGCGCCCGACGGCCTGCTCGGCGTGACCGGCGGCATCTTCAATTTCGCCGCGAACCTGGCCGGCATCGTGACGCCGTTGGTGGTGGGCTTCATCGTCGCGGCAACCGGCTCGTTCGTCGGCGCGCTGGTGTTCATCGGCGCGATCGCGCTGATCGGCGCACTGTCGTATATCTTCATCGTCGGCGATATCAAGCGGATCGTGCTGGTGGATTGAGCGGTCTGTCGGACTAAAAAGAAAACGGGACGTGGCGCAAGCCACGTCCCGTTTTTGATTGCGGAGCCCGCATCGGCGCGGGCGCGCTTCAATCGTCCTTGCGCACGAAACGCAGCACCGCGTCGACGATCATCGCGCGATGCCGCGCGCGCAGGCGCGGATGCGACGGATCACGGCCGAACGCCGTACCGAACGTATGGCGATTGCCGACACGGTGAAAGCACAGTGAGCTGATCAGCAGATGCAGATCGATCGGATCGATGTCGCTGCGAAACTGCCCCGCCGCGATACCGCGCGCAAGCAGATCTTCGATGGTGTGAATGACGGTGACGTTGCGGCCTTTGAACGACTTGACCTGCTCGACGTATTTCGCGCCGTGAATGTTTTCGATCGTCACGAGGCGCACGAAGTCGCGCTGGCGGTCGTGATAGTCGAACGTGAATTCGACCAGCGCGCGCATGCCTTCGACCGGATCGAGTTCGCTGACGTGCAGATCCTGTTCGAGCGCGCGAATGTCGCCGTACACCTTTTCAAGCACGGCCTGGTACAACCCTTCCTTGCTGCCGAAGTAGTAGTACAGCATGCGCTTGGTGGTGTTCGTGCGTTCGGCGATCGCGTCTACGCGTGCGCCCGTCAGCCCCATCGCGGAGAACTCCTGCGTCGCGACGTCGAGGATGTTGCGCTTCGTCTGTTCGGGGTCGTACTTGCGCCGGGCGTCTCCACGCGGCGTGTCGGACGGGATGCCGTTGGTATCAGGCTCGGCGGCCTTGCTTCCCTTTTTCATTGTGTATTCGAGCGGCAGTGACGGCGCATTCTAGCATGGCGAAATGCGCCTCTGGCGCGGGTTTCGGGCATAAATGGCGGCCTCCTGCGATGCGTCATACGACAGGGCGCCCGCTTTTGCGGCGTGCGGCGAGTGCGTCGCGCGTCTGCATTGCAGTGTAGGTCAGTTGCGCGGCGGCGAGACCGAGCGCACCGTAGGCCGGCGTGAGACCAAAGGCCCCGAACGCATCGGGCACTGGGCGCTCGCCGGAGATGGCGGCCGCCAGCAGTTCGCCGGACACGGTGGTCGGCGCCATGCCGTGTCCGCCGAAGCCGAGCGCGTACCAGACGCCGTCGGCGCTGCGGCCGATTTGCGGCATCTTGTGCCGCGCGTAGCTCATCAAGCCGCCCCACGCATGCTCGATGCGCACGTCGTGCAACTGCGGATAGACCTTCACCAGATCGCGCCGCAACAGGCGGGCGATCGTGCCGGGTGCGCGCTCGCGCACCGAGATGCGGCCGCCCCACAGGATGCGCGTGTCGGGCAACGGCCTGTAATAGTCGAAAGCGAAGCGGGTATCGTAGACGGCGGCGGGCGTGTCGAGCGCATCTGGCAGGCGCGCGCCGAGCGGCTCGGTCGCCATCACGTAGGTGGCGATGGGCAGCACGGCGCGCTCGACGCGCGCGTAGACGTTGCGCAAATAGCCGCCGCCCGCCATCACGACGTGGCGCGCTTCGAGCGCGCCTTGCGGCGTGTGCACGACGAAGCCCGCGCCCGCGCGCTGCAAGCGCACGACCGGCGAGCCCTCGTGGATCGTCACGCCGGCCTGAGCCGCGGCGGCGGCGACGCCGAGCACGTATTTGAGCGGATGAAAGTGGAACGCGTTGCGCTCGAACAGCCCGCCGTGATAGCGGCGAGTCTTCAGTTGCCCGGCGAGCTGCGCGGCGGAAACGGGTTGCCAGTCGACGCCGAACGAATCGCGCATCAGGCGCCGCTGCGCGTCGAGCCGGGCCGGGTCGTCGAACCAGTTCGCGAGGATCACGCCGGCATCCGTCACGTCGCAGTCGATGCGGTAGCGCGAGATGCGCTCGCGCATCAAGTCGACGGCGTCGGTGGTCAGCGCATAGAGTTCGCGCGCGCGAACGGGGCCGAGGGTTTTCAGCAGGTCGGCGCAATCGAGGCTATAGCCGCCGAACACGAAGCCGCCGTTGCGCCCCGACGCGCCGAAGCCCACCTGCTGCGCTTCTAGCACGACAACGTCCGCGACGCCGCGCTCGGCGAGTCCCAATGCGCTCGACAATCCGGCAAGCCCGCCGCCGATGATGCAGACATTGGCGCTGCGGCGGCCGGCGAGCGGCGCATAGGCTGACGAGCGGCTGACAGTGGCTTCGTAGTAGCTTTGCATACGGCTAGGGTAGCGGCAATCGCGCGCTCGCGTCCAGCCACCTGGCGATGGCGGTGTCGAACGGAACGAGGAGGTCGCTGCTCAAGCAAAAGCAGATGCGCAATGAAAAATACCGGCGTCCGTTCCCTGCGAGTGCCAGCCTTGCCGGCAGCGAACCACCCGGTTCAGGACAGTGGCAGCAGCTTGCCGGTGAACACCACCGGACCGCTCGGCGCGTTGTGATCGGGCGAGCCGCCCGGCGCTTCGATTGACACCGCCAGCGCTGCGTAATTCTCCGGCTTCTGCTGACCGGCGGCGACCTTGCCGCTCGCGTTGTCCGGCAGCATGCCAAGCGACACCGGATGCCCGCTCGCCGGAATACCCCACAGTTCCATCGCGTGGCCCGGCGGCAGATCGACCAGGCCGAGCGGATGCAGCGTCATCGTCGAGTGGGCTTCGTCCCACGCGACCAGCATGACCGGATGCCCGTCCTTGTTGTTCAGCACGGCAACGTGCGACACGGCCGCTTCCGGTTGCTGCGCGACGCTCGGCGCAGTGGCTGGCGTGGTCGTGGCCGGCAACAGCGAGCGCACGGCGACCACCACGGCGATGGCAGCCAATGCCGTGACGCCGATCGCCCAGCCGCGCCAGAACGCGAGGTTGTCGAGCAGGCCGCGCGCTGGACGCGCCGGCGTTTTCAGCACGTTGCGCGGCCGCGCGGCGGTGCGCGCAGCACTCAGGCCAAGACGCCGCTCGATAGCATCCCACACGGCCGCCGGCGGCATGCGCGGTGCGGCGAGTTCCGCTATCGGCGAGAGGCGCTGTTGCCATTGGCCGATCGCGCGGCGGATTGCCGAGTGCTCGTCCGCGTACTGTTGAAAGCGCCGCCGCGCGCCGCCGCGCAACGTGCCGAGCACGTACTCGGCGGCCAGCCGGTCGACAAGCTGAGGATAGCGAGTCAGATTCATCATTCGCCTCCCAGACAGGTCTTCAGCTTGGCCAGGCCGCGCCTGATCCACGACTTGACGGTGCCGAGCGGCACCGTCAGCATTGCGGCGATCTCGCTATGACTCTGATCGCGCAGGTAGGCAAGCGCAACCGCCTGCCGCTGCGCCGGTTCCAGCTGCTGCATGCAGCCGGCCAGCAAACGCGCCTGCAGGCTGACCGCGGTGAGTGCTTCGGGATCGGGGTCGCCGGTCGCCACGAGATCGTCCAACGCATCGCTCCATTCCGTTTCCTGCGTGTCGAGCCGCCGCAGATGATCGAGAGCACGGTTGCGCACGATCGCCGACATCCAGGTCATCGGCGCGGACATAGCGCGCCGATAGTCGCCGGCAAAGCGCCAGATATTGATGAAGCTCTCCTGCAAGACTTCGTCGGCCCACTCCTGCCTGCTCAATATACGGAGCGCGAGGCCAAACAGTTTCGGGGCGGCGAGATCATATAGCTCGCGCAGTGCCGCGGCATCTTCCCGGGCAATGCGTTCGAGCAGGTCGGCCAGGGTTTCCGGCGTCAGTTCTCGGGGATGGGCGGTCATGGAGGGAAGCAGGTTGAGCTTGCGGGCCTATGTTACTCACTTCTTCCCGACCTTATGTGTGGTTTTTTCGTGGCCCGTATCTGTTCGACGATTCGACGCATAGAGGGCAGCAGAGGCTCGCGTCATATGTGTGATCTGAGTGATGCGGTGCGATCGCGCATGAGTCGATGTATGCGCGATCGCGCGAACGCGAATTGATCGGCGCGGCGCGGCCGGTTGGCAGGGACAAGGGGCGCTTGTGCAGTGAGAGAAGTGCCGTTGCGCGAGCCTGAATCGACAGCCGGCAACGGAGCCACGCGTGGCGCGACGGATAAAGCAGCGCGGGTGGATTGAGGCTGTTCGTCGGGGCAGGGTTCATTCCTGTAGAGATCCTGACGCATGCCGACTGATCGGCAAGCGTGGGAGCCAGAATGGGTTTGTCCGCCCGCGCTTCAGGCTCTGCGGTGCGCAGATATGCGCGGGCGTGTGCGTCGAAAGACGAGCTTCAGTGGCCCCAGCGCAGCACCAGCGGATCGAGCCGTCGTGCGACCTTCAGCAAGCCTTCGCGCGTGGCCGGATGCATCGCCGGCAACGGATGACGCACCGCGTCCGAGCGAATCACGCCGCCTTCCTTCATCAGCGCTTTGCACGATGCGAGGCCACCCTGGCGGTTCTCGTAGTTGATCAGCGGTAGCCATTGCTGATAGTGCGCGGCGGCCGCTTCGGTATCGCCTGCCGCATACGCGTCGATGATCAGCCGGATGCCGTCCGCGTAACCGCCGCCGGTCATCGAGCCGGTCGCGCCCGCATCGAGATCGGCCATCAGCGTGATGGCTTCTTCGCCGTCCCACGGACCCACCACCGCGTCGCCGCCCAGTTCGATCAGTTCGCGCAGCTTGTTCGCCGCTTGCGGCACTTCGATCTTGAAGTACGACACGTTCTCGATCTCGCGCGCCATGCGGGCGAGAAACGGCGCGGACAGCGCGGTTCCGCTGACTGGCGCGTCCTGGATCATGATCGGAATCTGGATTGCGTCGGACACCGTACGATAGAACTCATGGATGCCGCGCTCGCCGACGCGGATCGTCGCGCCATGGTACGGCGGCATGACCATCACCATCGCGGCGCCCGCGGCCTGCGCGCTGCGGCTGCGTTCGGCGCACTGGTACGAGCTGAAATGCGTGGTGGTGACGATCACCGGCACGCGGCCGGCCACGTGTTCGAGCACGACGTGCATCAGCGTGTTGCGCTCGTCGTCGGAAAGGGCAAACTGCTCGGAGAAGTTCGCCAGAATGCACAGGCCGTTCGAACCCGCATCGATCATGAAGTCGATGCAGCGTTTCTGGCCTTCCAGATCGAGCCGGCCGGCTTCGTCGAAGATGGTCGGTGCGACGGGGAACACGCCGCGCAACGCGGCAGGATGGGATGCCTGTGTCATGGTGATGTCGTCGTCCGTGAGTGAAACGCGAAGGTGTTTGAATGTCTCCATCGCCGACTATACGGCGGCGCGCACCGCAGGTATATTGAATTGTTTCCATCTTGTGATCGCTTTTACGACTCACCTAGCGACTCACCCCGCAAGCCACCTCCGCGACTTCCCCACGCAACCCACGCACCTGCGCGCGCGCCAATGAAAGACACCCTGAACGTCCTGCTGTCGAAACTCCGCATGAAGCAGCTGCAATTGCTGATCGCGCTCGATGACCTCAAGTCGCTGCACAAAGCCGCCGGCGCGATGTCGATGACGCAATCGGCGGCCAGCAAGGCGCTGCAGGAACTGGAATCGATGTTCGACGCGCCGCTGTTCGAGCGCTCGAAGACCGGCATGATCCCGAACCAGCTCGGCCACTGCGTGATCCGCTACGCGCGCCTCGTCGCCACGGATCTGACCGCACTGTGCCAGGACGTCGCCGAGATACGCTCGGGACGCGGCGGGCGGCTCGCGATCGGCGCGATCATGGGTGCGATTCCCGAGTGCGTGGTGCCGGCGCTGAACCGCTTGCATGCCGGACAACCGAACCTGTCGATCGAAGTGGTGGAAGACACCAGCGCGCGCATGCTGCCGCAACTCGACGACGGCCGGCTCGATCTGGTGATCGGGCGCGCGGCGGTGGCGGCCGATCCGTCGAAGTATCAATATCGCCCGCTTGGCGACGAGCCATTGTCGGTGGTGGTGGGCTACAGTCATCCGCCGTTGCCGAAGAAGCAAGTGCAACTGCGCGATCTGGCGGGTCACCGTTGGGTGATGTATCCGTCGCACATGCCGCTGCACGCGCTGCTCGAACGGGAGATGGATCTGGCCGGACTCGAGATGCCGGATAACCCCATCTCGACGGCCTCCACGTTCGTCACGGTCGCGCTGCTGCAAAGCAGCCCTGAACTGGTTTCGCTGTTGCCGAGCGCGATCGCCGCGATGTTCGTGCGGCAGAAGATGCTGCGCGTGGTGCCGGTCACGCTGAAGTCGCCTTCGCAGACCTTCGGCGTGGTGACGCGCAAAGGCGGCGTGCTGTCGCCGCCGGCCGGGCAGTTCATCGAGTTGTTGCGAATGCGGGTGACGCAGCAACCGCCCGCGCAAGTGCAAAAACGCACGCCGCACAAGCGCAAAACCGCCTGAAGCGGCGGTTTTGTCGATCCCTGAAAGACCCCCAATATCTCACGGTAGTTCGCGTTTTGCCATGTGTCGTGAAGAAGGGTGTTGTAGGCGCGACACTGTGGGGTAATCCGAACCCGTAGTGGTTTCGCGTTCCGCGCTACACTCCTTCGAAGTGAGTCAGGTCCGGAAATTTGGCAACGCTCGGGGAGAGCCGCCATGAATAGGCCACTGCTTCGGTTTCCGCTTCGCGCGACCAGCACAACACCTGTCCGGAGGTGGCTCAAATGGGGGCTGGCGGCGGCATTGCTGATCGCGCTGGCGCTGGCGGCGCGCTTCGTCCAGGTCGAAATCGAAACATCACGGCTGCAGGCGCGCTACCTTTCCGAGTTGACCCGCGACGTGGGCTTTTCCGTCGACGACGGTCCCAGTCATTCGATCCGTTTCCCTCAAGCAGACAAAGGTCCTTACGACAGCCGCCTCGGCTATGCGTTGCTGCCTGCAATCCAGCAGCGTTTGCTGCAACGCGGCTTTGAAATCAGCTCGCAGGCGCGCGATTCTGAGCGGATGTTGTCATTAGCCGACAACGGGCTTTTCCTGCCTTACGCGGAAAAAGATACCGCAGGCCTGCAACTTTTCGACGGCACCGGCTCACCGCTATTCAGCGCACAGTTTCCGGGCCGCGTGTACGCCAGCTTCGACGCGATTCCGCCGCTGGTCGTGAACTCGCTGCTGTTCATCGAAGATCGCTATCTGCTCGATCCGAGCCAGCCGAACCGCAACCCGGCGATCGACTGGGGACGCTTCAGCCGCGCCTTGGCCGATCAGGGCGCGCGCGTCTTCAACCATCATCAGGCGACGCCAGGCGGCAGCACGCTCGCCACGCAGATCGAAAAATTCCGCCACTCCGCAGGCGGCCGCACGGCGACGCCGCCGGAGAAATTGCGGCAGATCGCATCCGCTTCGGTGCGCGCGTATCTGAACGGGCCGCAGACGTTGAGCGCGCGTCAACAGATCGTGGTGCGCTACCTGAACTCGGTGCCGCTTGCCGCGCAGCCTGGGATCGGCGAGATCAACGGGATCGGCGACGGTCTCGCCGCGTGGTACGGCCGCGATTTCGGTGACATCAACCGCGTGCTGAATGCGCCGTCAACCGAACAGAACCTGGCCGAGCAGGGCAAGGCGTTCCGCGAAGTGCTGTCGCTGATGATCGCGCAACGCGCGCCGTCGCATTTCCTGAATCACGGCTATGCCGAACTCGAACGGCTGACCGACAGTTATCTGCGATTGCTGGCGACCGGCGGCGTAATTTCGATTCCGCTGCGCGACGCGGCGCTGGCCGCGCAGGTCGAACTGCACCGCGCGCCCGCCGGAACGCCGAGTACCGATTCGTTCGTGTCGCGCAAGGCCGTCACGTCGATGCGCTCGCATCTGCTGGCGGCACTCGGCATTCCGAGTTTCTATGAACTCGATCGACTCGATCTGCAGGCGAAGGGCACGCTCAACAACGCGGTCCAGCAGGCCGTCAGCGAACGGCTCGCGGCCGCCGCGACGCGTGATGGCGCGAAAGCCGCGGGCCTCGTGGGTTTCGAAATGCTGCGCCCTTCGGACGATCCCTCGAGAATCGCGTACAGCTTCACGCTGTTCGAACGGCGCGACGGCGCGAACCTCGTGCGTGTGCAAACGGACAGCGTCAACCAGCCGTTCGACATCAATTCCGGCGCGCGCCTGAATCTTGGTTCCACCGCGAAACTGCGCACCGTGGTCACGTATTTGCAGATCGTGTCCGACCTGCACGCGCGTTATGCACCGCTGAGCACAGCGGAGCTGAAAGCGGTGAAGCCCGATCCGAACGACCAGTTGACGCATTGGGCGCTCGATTATCTCTCGCATACCTCGGACCGCTCGCTGCAAGCGATGCTCGACGCGGCCGTGGAACGCAAATACTCGGCGAGCCCCGGCGAGACGTTCTACACGGGCGGCGGCGCGCAGACCTTCAACAATTTCGAGTCCGACGACAACAGCCGTATTCTGACCGTTCATCGCGCATTCCAGCATTCGGTGAATCTCGTGTTCGTGCGGCTGATGCGCGACATCGTGCACTACGAGATGGTGCAGACCACCGGCCCATCGGCGCAATGGCTGGGCGACCCGGCGGTGCGAAAAATGTATCTGACGCGTTTCGCCGATCAGGAAAGCCGCGTGTACATGAAACGCTTCTACACGAAATATCACGGCAAACCGCCCGATCAGGCCTTGGCGCTGCTGCTGCTCGGCGTGCGCAAGTCGCCGCCCAAAGTGGCGACCGTGTTGCGCAGCGTCGCGCCGGACGAGTCGAATGCGTGGTTCAACGAGAAGATGCGCGCGGCGTTGAAGAACACGCCAGCCGCGTCGATGCTCGACGATGAAGACCTCGCGAACCTGTACGCCAAATATGCGATTGACCGCTTCAATCTGAACGACCGCGGCTACATCGCGAGCGTGCATCCGCTCGAACTGTGGACGCTCAACTATCTGCGCGCGCATCCGGCCACCACGCTCGACCAGATTCAGAACGCAAGCCGCGACGTGCGTCTGTCCACGTATTCGTGGCTCTTCAAGACGCGCTATCACGCGACCCAGGATCGCCGCATCAAACGCATGGTCGAATTGCGCGCGTACGACGCGATCGGCAAATCGTGGCAGGCGCTCGGCTATCCGTTCGCGACGCTCACGCCTTCGTACGCGGCGGCGATCGGCGCATCGGGCGACCGGCCCGCCGCGCTTGCGCAACTGATCGGTGTGATCGCCAACGACGGCAACAAGGTGCCGACCGAAAGCCTCACGCAACTCGACTTCGCGAAGGACACGCCGTACGAAACGCACTTCCAGCGCGCGGCGGTCGCGCCGCAGCAGCAGTTGTCGCCGGAAATCGCGGGCGTGATAAGAACGCTGTTGCGCGATGTCGTGACGGGCGGCACGGCGAGGCGGCTCGCACAAGGCATGACGTTCCCCGACGGCCAGACGCTGGCGGTGTATGGCAAGACGGGCACTGGCGACCAGCGCTTCAATGTGTTCGCCAAAGGCGCCCGGCTGATCGAGTCGCGCAAGGTGAACCGCAGCGCCACCTTCGTGTTCGCGATGGGCGATCGTTTCTACGGCACGTTGACCGCGTGGGTACATGAACCGTATGCGGCGCGTTACGAGTTCACGAGCGCGCTGTCGGTGCAGTTGCTGAAGTCGTTGGCGCCGGCATTGCAGCCGTTGCTGGATAGTCCCGCTGCGAAGAAGAGGGCGTCGGTCACGAAGGTCTCCGTGCAGTGAGCGCTTGAGCAGCGAGGCGGGATAAGAAAGCGCGGACGCTGACTACCCTATCCGCGCTCAATGCTGCGCGTCCGATGCAGCGGGCTTCAGAAACAGCTCATGCACCGGCGCGAAATGCGCATAGAGCGGCAGAATCGCACCGCCCATCGCGCGCGCATCGGCGCCGATCGCGCCTTCCAGCAATTGCGGACGCACCATCCCTTCCCATTCGAAGCGATCGAGCACGCGCTCGGTGCGTCGAATGATTTCGCGCAGCAGTTGCCGGTCGAGTTCACCGTCGATCACGATCGCTTCGAGGTCGAGCAACGCGGCCGCATTAGTCAGCGCGTTGGCGATGGCGGGGCACGCGCTATCGAGCCATTGCTCCGTATACCGCCACAACTCCGGCGACAGCGCGCGATGATCGTGCGCGGCAGCAGCTGGCGCGCCCGCGTCGCTGAACAGCTTTTCGAGCACGAAGCCCGACGCCGCGTGCAGCAGTTGCCGCGCGGGTTTGCGCGCGCTGCCGTCGCGCAGCGGAATCGAGCCGACCGCGCCCGCGTTGTCGTGCGGACCGCCATGCAAGCGGCCGTCGATCACGAGGCCTCCGCCGATGAACGTGCCGACGAACAGATACAGGAAGTTATGAATGCCGCGGCCCTGGCCCATCACGAGTTCGGCGGCGCACGCGGCCGTGGTGTCTTTGGCGAACTCCACGGGCAGGCCCGTCATCGTCGCGATACGGGTGCGCAAGTCGATCTCGTGCCACGCTTCGAGCGCGTCGGGCGGGGCACCGAGAAAGTCGTGCCAGCCGCCGAGCCACAGCGGCGCCGCGACGCCTACACCCACCACCTTGCGGGCCTTCGCGCCGAGCGTCTGATTCACGCGCGCCAGTTTGCTTTCGAGCGCGGGAAACAGCGTCCGTGGATCGGGATACGCGTACTCGAACACATCGCGGCACACCACGCGGCCGGAGAAGTCCATCGCCAGCACGTCGAGACTGCGCCGTCCCACCTTGATGCCGATGGTGTACGCGCCGTCCGCGTGCAACGCGATCGGCACCGACGGCTGGCCGATCCTGCCGCGCACGCGCGCCTGCTTTTCGAGCAGGCCGTCGTCGATCAGGCGGTCGACGATCATCGACACCGTCTGCATCGACAGACGCGTGAGGCGGCCCACGTCGGCCTTCGGCAGCGGCCCGTGCAAGCGGATCGTCTGCAGCACGATGCGCTCGTTGAACTGCCGCATGCCGACCTGATTCGAGCCGACCGTGCGTTTGAGAGGGGAGCGGGCGCCAGTGGTGTCCATGGTCGCGAGCCCGCTCAGCAGGAAGCCCGCGTCATGCAATCGCCTTGACGTCAGCTTCCTTCGCGCCGGTCATGATCGCGACCGCCTCCGACATGTGCACGTCGCTCCTGTTGACGAGCGCCGCGCGCCGTCCGAGCCGCTGAATATGAATGCGGTCGGCAATCTCGAACACGTGCGGCATGTTATGGCTGATGAGGATCACCGGCAGCCCGCGATCGCGCACGCGCCGGATCAGTTCGAGCACCATGTTGCCTTCCTTCACACCGAGCGCGGCGGTGGGTTCGTCGAGAATCACCACGTGCCGGGCGAAAGCCGCGCTGCGCGCCACCGCGACGCCCTGCCGCTGGCCGCCCGACAGCGTCTCGACCGCCTGGCGCATCGAGCGGATGCCAATCTGCAAGTCCTTCATATGCGCGGTCGCTTCTTCGAGCATGCGGCGCTTGTCGATCATCTTGAAGAGCGAGCCGCGCCAGCCGGGCTTGAGCAGTTCGCGCGCAAGGAACAGATTTTCGGCGATGCTCATGGCCGGCGCCACCGCGAGTTCCTGATACACGGTCTCGATACCTTGCGCGCGCGCATCCAGCGGACTGCGGAATTTGACTGGCTTGCCGTCGAGCAGAATCTCGCCTTCGTCCGGCACGGTCGCGCCGGACAGCGCCTTGATCAACGACGATTTGCCCGCGCCGTTGTCGCCGATCACTGCCATGATTTCTCCCGGCAGCACTTCGAAATCGCAACCGTCGAGTGCGGTCACGTTGCCATAGCGTTTGATGAGTCCACGGGCCTGCAGAACGGGCATCGTGGCGGAAGCGGTATTAGGTGTCGACATGATGTGCTCCTGTCGGCCGGAGTTAGTGCTTCAGCACTTACTCCGGCCCCATGCAAGATGATTGCGGTCGGCCGAAGTTAGTGCTTCAGCACTTACTCCGGCTCCATGCAAGATAGTTGCGGTCGGCCAGAGTTAGTGCTTTGGCACTGACTCTCGCCCCATGCAAGATAATTGCTGTGAATGCTCAACCGCGACGATGGGAGAGTTTGTCCGCGGCCACCGCGAGAATCACCAGCATGCCGGTGATCAATACCTGGTAGACCGAAGAAACGCCGATCAGCGTCAAGCCGTTGCGGAACACGCCGACGATCAACGCGCCGAGCAGCGTGCCGACAATCGAGCCGCGTCCGCCGAACAGGCTCGTGCCGCCGAGCACGACCGCGGTAATGCTGTCGAGGTTTTCGGTTTGCCCCGCCTGCGGATCGCCCACACCAGTGCGCGACACCGACAGCAGCGCGGCAATGCCGTAGATCGCGCCGGCCAGCGAGTACACGGTGAGCAGGATCTTCTGCGACGACAGGCCCATCAGCCGTGCGGCCTCGGCGTTGTTGCCGAGCGCGTACAGATGCCGGCCGGGCACCGTGTCGCGCAGCACGAACCAGGTGGCCAGATACATCAGCAACGTGAGGACCGTGCCGTAGGTGACATCCGCCGGCCCGAGCTTGAACGTGTTGCCGAAGAACATGATCGCGTCCGGCAGGTTCGACACGCTCTCCGCATTCGAGTAGATCTGCGTGAGCGCGAACGCGATATTCAGCGTGCCCAGCGTGACGATGAACGCGGGCAGTTTGATGCGCGTGATCAGCACGCCGTTGAGCGCGCCGAACAGCGTGCTCGCGGCGATCCCGCACAGAATCGCGAGGATCGGCGGCACGCCTAGCGTGACCGCGAACTTGGTCATGATGATCGAGCCGAACGCCATCACCATCCCGCACGACAGGTCGATGCCGCCGGTCAGCACGATCAGCGTCTGGCCGATCGCGATGACCGCGACCACCATGGTCTGTTGCAGGATCAGCGAGAGGTTCTGGAACGACAGGAAGCGGCTGCTCTGCGAGATGAAGAAGCCGCACGCCAGCACCAGCGCAATGAGCGGCCCGACCTCGGCGAGCGACGGCAATCGGTCGGTGAAAGAGCGTGAATGACCGGCGGGCGCGGAAGGTGTCGACATGATGGATGTCCTCGATACATGAGCGTGGCGGCGAGGCCACGCGGCAAATCAGATGGCGGCCCGTTGCTGCGGGCCGCTAGCAGTGCGCGTTACTTGTTGCCCCAGCAGTTGTCGAGGCCGTACTTCGTGTCCTTGCTATCGATGCCGGACATCGGCTTGTCGGTGATCAGCGTTACGCCCGTGTCCTGATAGCCGGAGACCTTCTTGCCGGTCTTCGCGTATTCGACGCCGGCGTTTACGCCAAGCGACGCCATCTTCAGCGGATACTGCTGTGAGGTCGCGGCGATCGCGCCGGCCTTCACGTTGCGCACGCCTTCGCAGCCGCCGTCGATCGACACGATCATCACGCTCTTGTCCTTGCCCGCTGCTTTGAGCGCGCGGTACGCGCCCGCCGCGGCCGGTTCGTTGATCGTGTAGACCACGTTGATGTCGGGCGACTTCTGCAGGCAGTTTTCCATCGCCGTCTGGCCCTTCGCCTGATCGCCGCGGGTGTCCTGGCTGCAGACCACCGACGCATCGCCTTCCTTGATGCCGAAGCCTTCGAGGAAGCCGTTGTGACGCAGCACGCCGACCGATACGCCGGGCGCGAGATCGAGCGTGGCGATCTTCGCGGGCTTGCCGTTCAGCGCGGCCTTCGCGTATTTGCCGATCAACACGCCAGCCTTGAAGTTGTCGGTGGCGAAGAGGGCGTCGGTGGCGTCCTGCGGGTCGGTCGGCGTGTCGAGCGCGACGACCATCACGCCGGCGGCGCGTGCTTTCTTGATGCTCGGCACGATCGCCTTGGTGTCGCTCGGCGTGATCAGAATCGCTTTCGCGCCGGCCGTCATCATGTTTTCGATCGCGGTGACCTGGCTCGCGTTGTCGCCGTCGAACTTGCCGGCGGCGGTGACCAGCTTCGCGCCGTCTTTCGACGCGGCCGCCTCGGCGCCCTGTTTCATCTTCACGAAGAACGGGTTGGTGTCGGTCTTGGTGATGAGGCCGATGACCGGCTGATCGGCTGCCTGGCTCGCGCTCGCGCACCACACCGCCGATGCCGCGACGCACATCGACACGATTTTCCTGGCGACAGGATGCCTGCGGGAATTCAGATTCATGGAATTGCTCCTCCGGTTATTCGCAACGACGTTGTGGACTGCCTGGCGCTTGCGAGCACGAACGCTGCGCGCTCGCAAGCTGGTTTCTGTCTGCTCCGAAGCGACGGCGGCGCGCAGCGCGGTTCTTTGCAACGGGCCGGTTAAATCACTTTGGTTGATTTAGTACAGCAGGCCAGATGACGCGCGTCAAGGCGGTGTTTTGGACGGAAGTTGACGCGCGCAACCCTGTTAGAAGGCCGCGAGGCTTATGTGGCGTGACTTCGGCAGGGTGGTGCGATGCAAGGTGGAGTAGTCGGGCTTCGGGAAAGTCCTGGCTCACGTGAAAGGTATTTGAAGGCTGAACGATGTGTTTTCGATCGTACATGGAGTGCGTCGAGAGGGTATTCAGCGAATCCTGAAGTGCGGGTTCACGCGCGCGGTGGCGGCAAAAAATCGTCGCTACCGGGTGCGGATGTCGCGCGCTGCGAACTTAGCGGCTAGCCACAGGCTTTTGCGGGCAACAGGACTGTAGGGCTCAGCCGCGCTCGAACCCTTCGCCACCTAACGTGCGCGCCGCTGTTGCGGCGACATCAACGCGCACGCGGCGCGCCGGTCGAAGCCCGCACGACGAGTTCAGGCGCGGACGAAATCCGCATCGGCACGCTGGCCGCGCCGCGACCCGCCTGGCCATACGACGACTCGATCAGCTCGCGCAACAGCGACACCGCGAGTCCCGCGACTTCGACCGTCGGCACCGCCACCGTCGTCAATGCGGGCCGCGATTCGCGCGCCAGCTGGATGTCGGTAATGCCGATCACCGAGAGGTCGCCGGGCACGTTCAGGCCGAGATCGGCGGCCGCGTGCATCGCGCCGAGCGCAGGCAGGTCGTTGGTCGCGAAAATCGCGGTGAGCTTCGGATCGGCTTCGAGCAGCGCGCGCGCCGCGACGTAGCCGCCGTGGATCGTATCGGCTGCATGTCGGACGCGGTTCTTCGGCGCGCCCGCCGCGCGCAACGCATCGACGAAACCTTCGTAGCGCGCCGCGTGAATGCCCGAGACCTTGCTGCCGACAATCGCGCCGATCCGCCGATGCCCGAGTTCCAGCAGATGCACGCCGGCCAGCTCGCCCGCGCGGCGAAAATCAACCGCGACGCACGGCAGCCCCGGTGGCTCGTTCGGCCGCTCCCACATGCATAGCACCACCGGCGTGCCGCGCGCTTCGGTCGTGTGAAGGTCGGCGAAGTCGAGGTTCGCGTTCGTCACGAGCACGCCCTCGGAAAGCGTCCCGGCGATCTGGTCGAGATACGCGCGGCCAGTCAGCGGATCTTCGTTCGTATTGCAGATGATCACGAAGTGGCCGCTCGTGCGCGCCGCACGTTCGACGGCGAGCGCGAACTCCGGATAGAACGGATTGGCGATGCTCGACACCATCAGCGCGAGGGTCGGCGCGCGGCCCTCGGCGAGCGCGCGCGCGGCCAGATGCGGACGGTAGCCGAGCGCCTCGACGGCATCGATCACGCGCTGCCGGGTCGTCGCGCCGACGCGGCCGCGATTGCGCAGCACATTGGATACCGTCGCCGGGGTGACGCCCGCGTGACGCGCGACTTCGCTGAGTGTGGGCATGGTGTTTTCAATATTTGGGACGACTGCCCGACATTTGCGTCGCCGCCCAAGGCGCGGCACCATTTGTCGCACAGACAAACGACATCGGAGACAGGCAAGGCCCAACGATCGCACATGCGATCGCTTTTTTCGGCCTCGCTGATTAAGCGCTTAATCTCCGACTTCGAGCTGATTAAATCACGGAGTCGATGCAATGGCGAGCATTTCCTTACGAGGCGTGCAGAAGGCGTATGGCGATGGCGCGCCGGTGATCCGCGACGTCGATCTGGAGATCGCGGAGAACGAGTTCTGCGTGTTTCTCGGGCCGTCCGGTTGCGGCAAGTCCACCTTGCTGCGAATGATCGCCGGCCTCGAAGACGTCAGCGACGGCGACCTGTCGATCGGCGGGCGCGTCGTCAACGACGTGCCCGCCGCGCAACGCGGCGTGGCGATGGTGTTCCAGAGCTACGCGCTGTTCCCGCACATGAGCGTGTTCGAGAACATGGCCTTCGGCCTGAAGCTCGCCAAAACCCCGAAGGACGAAATCGACCGCAAGGTGCGCGAAGCCGCGCGCATTCTGCAACTGGAGGCGCTGCTCGAGCGCAGGCCGAAGGCGTTGTCGGGCGGTCAGCGGCAGCGTGTCGCGATCGGCCGGGCGATCGTGCGCGAACCCGGCGTGTTCCTGTTCGACGAGCCGCTGTCCAATCTCGACGCCACGCTGCGCGGGCAGACCCGCGTCGAGATCGCGCGGCTGCACAAGCAGTTCGCGAAAGCGAGCGTGGTCTATGTGACGCACGACCAGATCGAGGCGATGACGCTCGCCGACAAGATCGTGCTGCTGCACGCGGGCAAGGACACCGAGCGCTACGGCAGCATCGCGCAAATCGGTGCGCCGCTGGAGCTGTACCACCGTCCGAAGAGCCGCTTCGTCGCCGGGTTCATCGGCTCGCCGCGCATGAATTTTCTGCCGGGGAAAGTGGCCTCGATCGATCCGCAAGGCGTGGTCGTGACGCTCGATCACACCGCGGAAAACGTGCGCGTGCCGGTGAGCGGAGAGGGTCTGCAAACCGCGCAGCCGGTCACGCTCGGCGTGCGTCCGGAACACCTGGAGTTCGTCGACGCGTCGTCCGACACACCCGCGGACGGCGTTCTCATGCGCACGGTGGCGCTCGTCGAACAACTCGGCGAACACAGCTATGTTCACCTCGATCAGCCCGGCGGCGCCGTGTTGATCGCCAAAGCGCCGGGCGATACGCGCCTCGCGCCCGGGGATCGCGCGAGCCTGCGCGCGCCCCGTCCCGCTTGCCATCTATTCACCGAAGACGGCTTTGCCGTCGCTTCGCTCGAATCCGTCGAACACTACGCGTAAAGAAAATCAGGGGACATTGGGATGCGCCTTGGAATCTGTTATTACCCGGAACACTGGCCTGAGTCGATGTGGGAAGACGACGCTCGCCGGATGAAAGCACTCGGCATCGAACAGGTGCGGATCGCCGAATTTGCGTGGAGCCGCATCGAGCCGACGCCTGGCGAATATGACTGGGGCTGGCTCGATCGCGCGATCGACGTGCTCGGCGCAGCCGGCCTGAAGGTCGTCATGTGCACGCCGACGGCGACGCCGCCCAAGTGGTTGATCGACCGTCATCCGGACATTCTGCCGATCGGCGCGGATGGCCGCCCGCGCGCGTTCGGCTCGCGGCGTCATTACGACTTCTCGTCGCCGTCGTATTTCGAGGCGTCGCAACGTATCTGCACGGCGGTCGCCGAGCGTTACGGCCAGCATCCGGCGGTCGCGTTCTGGCAAACCGATAACGAATTCGGCTGCCATCACACGGTTGTCAGCTATTCGCCGGCGGCGCTCGCGCGCTTTCGCGAATGGCTGAAGGCGCGCTATCGCACGATCGATGCATTGAACGACGCGTGGGGCACGGTGTTCTGGAGCATGGAGTACCGCAGCTTCGACGAGATCGACGCGCCGGTGGCGACCGTGACCGAAGCGCATCCTTCGCACCGCCTCGACTACCGGCGTTTCGCGTCCGACGAAGTGGCGCGCTACAACCGCATGCAGGTCGAGATCATTCGCGCTCATTCGCCGGGGCGGCCGGTCGCGCACAACTTCATGCAGCTCTTCACCGAGTTCGATCACTACAAGGTCGCGGCCGATCTCGATGTCGCGAGCTGGGACAGCTATCCGCTCGGCGCGCTCGAAGAGCAATGGTTCGCGCCGGACGTGAAGGCGCGCTGGCTGCGCTGCGGCCATCCCGACTTCGCGTCGTTCAATCACGATGTCTACCGTGGCATGTCGAAGCTGCCGTTCTGGGTGATGGAGCAGCAACCCGGTCCGGTGAACTGGGCGATGTGGAATCCGGCGCCGCTGCCCGGCATGGTGCGCCTCTGGAGCTGGGAGGCGTTCGCGCACGGCGCGGGCTGCGTGTCGTACTTCCGCTGGCGTCAGGCGCCGTTCGCGCAGGAGCAGATGCATGCGGGGCTGAACACGCCCGATAACCGGCTCGATGTCGGCGGCAACGAGGCGGGCCAGGTTGCCGACGAGATTCGCACGGTGCTGGCGGCGAATGCCGACGCGAACGCGGTGATCCGTTCGAAGGTCGCGCTCGTCTACGACTACGAGGCGAAGTGGCTGTTCGAGATTCATCCGCAAGGGGCGGACTTCCACTATCCGCGTTTCGCGTTCGAGTATTACTCGGCGTTGCGCGCGCTCGGACTCGATGTCGATATCGTGCCGGTGGACGCGTCGCTGGACGGCTATAGTCTGATCGTCGTGCCGCCGCTGCCGGTCGTACCGGACGATTTCGCGGTGCGGCTCGCGCGCTCGGGTGCGCAGGTCGTGCTCGGTCCGCGCACCGGTTCGAAGACCCGCGACTTGCGCATTCCGACGAATCTGCCGCCAGGTGCGCTGGCGTCGGTGCTGCCGGCGCGCATCTGGCGCGTCGAATCGTTGCGGCCGAACGTGACTGAAGGCGTGCGTCTCGCGGACAGCCAGGATGCGAGCGTTGACGACGGCCACGCGCGTCACTGGCGCGATTTCATCGACAGCGATGCGGCGGTGGCGCTCGACGTGCGCGCTCGTTTCGCGGACGGTCATCCCGCGTATGTGCGCAGCGGCGCGTTCCATTACTTCGCGAGCCTGTTCGACGACGCGCTCACGGTGCGACTATTCGAGCGGGTCGCGCTTGAGGCCGGCGTCACGACCATGCAGTTGGGCGACAACGTGCGCATCAGCCGGCGTGGCGCGCTCACCTACGCGTTCAACTACGGCGACGATACCCATACGCTCACCGATGTCGCCGACGACGCGTTCGTGATAGGTTCACGCGCACTCGCACCGCAAGGCGTGGCCGTGTACCGGTCGCGCTGACGCGGGCTTGACGAGGATTCCACGCAGTAACGATAACGACGCAAAATCAACGCATAAAGGAGACAGGCAACATGCAACTGAAACCACGCAAGATTCTGTTGGCACTCGCGCTGGCCGCCGCGGCTGTGGGGACCTCGGTCGTGAGTACGGCGTCGCAGGCCGGCACGCTCGCGATCAACATCGCGTACAAGGGTGCCAGCCAGCGCGCGGTGTGGCAGTCGGTGATCGACGAGTTCAAGAAGGCGCATCCTGGTGTCGACGTGAAGGTGTCGTTCGTCGACGAGGAAGCGTACAAGGTGCAGTTGCCCGGCTGGCTCTCCACGGTCGCACCCGATGTGGTCAACTGGCATGACGGTGAACGCATGGCGTATTACGCCCAGCGCGGCCTGTTCGAAGACCTGAGCGGCGACTGGGCGAAGAACGGCTGGAACGACATGTATGCGTCGACCAAGGAAGCGTCGTCGTATAAGGGCAAGCAGTATGCCGCGCCGACCGTGTACTACTCGTGGGGCATGTTCTATCGCAAGGATCTGTTCGAGAAGGCCGGCATCAAGGGCGAGCCGAAAACGTGGGATGAGTTTCTCGATGCCGCCAAGAAGCTGAAGGCAGCCGGCATCACGCCGATTGCCGTCGCGGGGCGTGATGCGTGGACGCTCGCCGGCTGGTTCGACTATCTGGATCTGCGGCTGAACGGCAACGCGTTCCATCAGAAGCTGATGGCGGGCGAGATTCCGTACACCGATCCGCGCGTGAAGAAGGTCTATACGACGTGGAAGCAACTGCTCGACGCCGGTTATTTCATCGACAACTCGCTGTCGTACGATCTGGACGCGGTACAGCCGTTCCTGTTCCAGGGCAAGGCCGCGATGATGCTGATGGGCACGTTCATCACCGCGGGTTTTCCGCCGAACGTGAAGCCGCAAATGGGCTACTTCCAGTTCCCGGTGATCGACTCGAAGGTGCCGACGGCGGAAGACGGGCCGGTCGAATCGCTGCACATTCCGTCGAAGGCGAAGAACAAGGCGGATGCGCACGCGTTTCTCGCGTTCGTCGAAACGCCCGAGATCGGCGCGCAGCTCGCGACCGGGCTCGGCTCGTTGTCGGCGAACAGCAAGTCGCCCGAACCCGAGGAGCCGATCTCGAAGATCGGCTTCCAGATTCTGGCCAACACGAAGGGCGGCATCGCGCAGTTCTACGATCGCGATATGACCAAGGAAATGGCCGACGAAGGGATGAAGGGGATGCAACAGTTCGTCTCCGATCCCACCAAGCTCGACGAAGTGCTCGCACAACTCGAGCAGACCCGCAAGCGCATCTACAAGAAGTGAGCGGTGGCGGCCGTGAGGCCGCTATCTGTTGCATTGGATCGGCAACTATTTTGCATGGGATCAGAGTAGGCGCTAAAGCGTGTCGACCCGGAGTTGGTGTTTTAGCACCTACTCCGGTCTCATGCTCGGCGCCAAGTCTGGTCGACAGCTTTGCATGGGACCAGAGTAAGGCGCTAAAGCGCCAACTCTGATCGACAGCTTTGCATGGGATCAGAGTAGGCGCTAAAGCGCCAACTCTGATCGACACAGGAGAATGATCGTGTCGCATTCCGTCAGCCGTCACACTGTCGGCGGTCCTGTAGAACCCGGCGGCCCTGGCCTGCCCGCATCGGGCGGCGCGCTGCGCGGCGGGCCGCCGGCCACGCAACTCCAGCGCCGGCGCCGTCCCACGCCGACCGCGCGGCGGCAGCGGCGCGCCGCGTTCCTGTTTCTCGCGCCGGCCTGCGTGATGGTCGCGATCTACGTCGTGTGGCCGATCCTGTCGACCATTCGCCTGAGCTTCTTCAACTGGGACGGCATGACCGAGCCGTCGTTCATCGGTCTCGCGAATTACATCGAGCTGTTTCACACGCCGACGTTCTACACGGCACTCAGGAACAACCTGATCTGGCTGGTGCTGTTCCTGCTCGCTCCGCCGATGGGGCTCGCGGTCGCGCTGTATCTGAATCAGGCGGTGGCCGGCATTCGCATCGTCAAGTCGCTGTTCTTCGCGCCGTTCGTGTTGTCGGGTGTGGTGGTCGGCCTGATCTTCTCGTGGTTCTACGACCCCACGTTCGGCCTGCTCGCGCTGATTCTCGGCCACGGCGTGCCGGTGCTCGGCGACCCGCGCTACGCAACGCTCGGGATCGTGTTCGCGGCGCTCTGGCCGCAAACCGCGTACTGCATGATCCTGTACCTCACCGGCCTGACGGCGCTGAACGCCGAGCAGATCGAGGCCGCGCGCATGGAAGGCGCGCACGGCTGGTCGATGTTGTGGCACGTGATCCTGCCGCAACTGCGCCCGACCACGTTCATGGCGATCGTCGTCACCATCATCGGCGCGTTGCGTAGTTTCGATCTGATCTCGGTGATGACCGGCGGCGGTCCGTTCGAAAGTTCGACCGTGCTCGCGTATTACATGTATGACCAGGCGATCAAGTATTACCGCATCGGCTATTCGGCGGCGGTGGCGGTCGTGCTGTTCGGCATCATGCTGGTGTACATCGTCTATCACTTGCGGCGGATGCTGCGCACCGAGCAATAAAGGAACCGATCATGTTTCCGATTCCGATCGAAAAATGGAAGCCGGCCGCGCGCCGCACGTACAAACTGACCTTGCCCATCGCGCTACTGATCTGGCTGCTGCCGATGATCGCGGTGCTCGTCACGTCGGTACGCTCGACCGAAGAACTGAGCGAGGGCAATTACTGGGGTTGGCCGAAGCACTTCGCGATGTTCGACAACTATCGCGAGGCGTTGACCACGTCGCCGATGCTGCATTACTTCTGGAACAGCGTGCTGATCACGGTGCCGGCCGTGATGGGTTCGATCGCACTGGCGGCGATGGCCGGATTCGCATTGGCGATCTACCGGTTTCGCGGCAATTCGACGTTGTTCGCGACGTTCGTCGCGGGGAACTTCGTGCCGGTGCAGGTGTTGATGATTCCGGTGCGCGATCTGTCGTTGCAACTCGGCTTGTTCAATACGGTAAGCGCGCTGATTCTGTTTCATGTGTCGTTTCAGACGGGTTTTTGCGCGCTGTTTCTGCGCAACTTCATCAAGCAGTTGCCGTTCGAGCTGGTCGAGGCAGCACGGATCGAAGGCGCGAACGAGTGGACTGTGTTCTTCAGGATCGTACTGCCGTTGATTCGTCCGGCGCTCGCGGCGTTGGCCATTCTCGTGTTTACGTTCGTGTGGAACGACTATTTCTGGGCGTTGTGTCTGACACAAGGCGATGATGCCGCGCCGATTACGGTCGGCGTCGCCGCGTTGAAAGGGCAGTGGACGACGGCGTGGAATCTCGTTTCGGCGGGCTCGATTCTGGCCGCGCTGCCATCGGTCGCGATGTTCTTTGCAATGCAGAAGCATTTTGTTGCCGGCTTGACGTTCGGGGCGACGAAGGGGTGAGGGTGTAGGTGTTGCGTGTTGTTTTGTTGTCTGTTGCTTGTTGCCAGGAGAAGGGTTGCCCGCGAAAGCGGGCTTTTTTTTTTGCGTCTTTTTCTTCTGACTTCGTCAGGTCGACTAGACGATCAATTGCCGGGGTTGGTCTGGTCTGCGTGAATGAAATTGTCTCTGTCGTATCGGCGACTCATGGCGAAAATAGGCATAACATTGGAAAGCCAACACCCAGTCGAGGAACGTTATGAATCGCCGCTACGTCACCGCCGATGTATTCACGGACAAGAAATTCAGCGGCAATCCGGTTGCCATCGTGCTCGATGCGCAAGGCTTGTCGATCGCCCAGATGCAGGCCATCGCGAGCGAGTTCGGATACAGCGAAACGACGTTCGTGCTGCCGCCGCGCAATCCCGCTCACACTGCATGGGTGAGAATCTTCACGCCGAGCCGCGAAATACCTTTCGCCGGACATCCGAACATCGGCACGGCGTTCGTGCTCGCAGCAAAGGCGGCATTGCGGCAGCAGCCATTGCCGGACTTGCTCGTCTTCGAGGAGATAGCGGGCCTCGTTCCGGTGAGGCAACTGAAAGAGGGCGACACCGTCGTCGGCGCCGAACTCGTCGCACCGGAGCCGTTGACGCGATTGTCGCAAGTCTCCGCAGGACGGGTCGCGGCCTGTCTATCGCTCACCGCCGACGATGTTCTCGTCAACACGCATGCACCTCAGGTTGCGTCGGTCGGCCTGCCGTTTCTGGTGGTTGAACTCGCTTCACGCGACGCGTTGCGGCGCTGCATACCGAATCTCGCCGCGTACAAAGGTCTGCTGCCGATTGACGGCGCGGTGTCCATTTACGCTTATACGCGCGATGCCGATACCGCCAGCGCGGGAACGATCTGCGATCTCGACGCGCGGATGTTCACGCCGCGCATGACCGAAGATCCCGCCACCGGCAGCGCGACAGCCGCGACGGCCGCCCTCATTGCCGAGGTTCGCGGCTTGTCGGAATTGTCGTTGTGCGTCGCGCAAGGCGTGGATATGGGACGCCCGAGTGTCCTGTCAGTGAAGGTCGATACGCGCGATGACCGGGCAGAGGTTCGGGTCGCCGGAAAATGCGTGAGTGTGATGGAAGGCTCGTTTGAACTTGCGGGTGAGCACTGACTGTCGTTTCCATCGACGTTTCAAGTTCCGGACGCGCGTTCCTGTCAGGCGCTCACCGAACGTTCGCCGAACTGTTGCATCACGGCGCGCAGCGTGGCGTGCGCGCTATCGAGCGGGCGCCTGCCTTTGCCGACGAGTTGCACAGCCGGCGCCATCCACGGATGAGCGAACGCGACGACGGTTGCGCCTGCGTCATACGCATCATCCGCCGACGCTGCGATCGCCGCGAAGCATGCGTCGAGATCGCCGCTCTGGAACAGCGCCCAAGCCCGTGCGAGATGGACGATTTCGACGGACGCGGTGTTTTCGCGCGCATGCTCGGTGAACAGCTTGCGCGTGGACTCGATCGCGGATTCAGCGGCGCACAATACGACAATTGTTCCGCCAGCTCTCGCTGACGCGGCGGCCAATGCGGCGTCGGCTCTGACGATCGGCGCAGGCGAACTTTCGACATCGGCGACAGCGGGGCCAAGCGTCGCGCACGTCAATACGACGGCATCGGCGTTGGCTGCGAGTCCCAGCAGACAGTGGCTTGTCTGATTGCGCACGTCGACGGGGAATGTTCCCGCCTGCTGAACCGCCTCGCGCAAATCCGGCCTTACTTCATGATGAAGATCGTCGGGCCGCAGACCAAGGTCACGGGCGGCCTGTTCGAATACCTGTCTGTTTCCGTCGATCGTGTGCAGAAAAGAAATGCGCATGGGCGTTACCTCGGTGAAGCGGTCTGGGTCGACCGCTATTCCGTCATTGTTGCGAGGACTTGCGTGGCCAACAAGACAACCTCTGCTACTGGTATGGCTGCTACCTCCCTTCGTTCGAGCCACAATTGAAAAGCTCGCAACGCATGTGCATATGCCGGCCTTCGAAAGAAGGCCGGCACAACATGGCTACGCTCAGTTGGCCACGTCAGCGTATTTCAGCGTCCAGCTCAATGTGCGATTGCCGCCGCCCGTCAGCGCGAACGGACGCGTCGTGCAAGCGAAGTTCGAATGCAACTGCCCGATCGGCGTGGTCGACAGCGGATTGGTGACGCCGCCCGCCATTTCGAAGTTGGACAGCGCACAACTGTCGAAGCCCGTGGCGCCGTAGTTGGTTGCGCTGCTGTTCGTATAGTTGACCGAGAAGCCATCGCTATTCGCGGTGGTGTTCTGGAAGTCCGCGAAAGACGTGAAGTCCGTCTCGACCGACAGGTTGCCGGCCAACGTCGTGGAACTCAGCGTATCGGTTCGCGTCATCGTGCCCTGGCTGAACGTCAATACGGTATGAACCTGCAGGTCGAGATCCGAAGCGTACGTTGCATTCTTCGTGGCCTGCCTGAATCTGGCCGTGTCGAACGTCACCACCACCTGGCCATTATTTTCCTGCACGTTCAGATTCTTGTAATAGGTGACAGGAATATAGGTTTTGCCGTTATAGGACACCTGCGGAATCAGCAATGCGTAGCCGAGATCCGTCGTGCCGTAGATCAGCTTGTCGGAAGAAGGAGTCGGGTAGTAAGGCGTGTACGAGTTGTAATCGGGCGCCTGGCTCAGATTCAGATTGATGACCCGCTTGCCGTCGCGCACGGTGATGAGCGCGGCGCTATACGGATGCGCGGTATCGGTGGGCAGGTTGTACCAGGTGAGCGTGTAATGCGGCTTCGTATTCAGCCACGCTTGCAGGTCGGAATCGGACATCGGCGCTTTGCCGTTGAAGCCGAGCTTGTCCCACCACGCATTCACATACATGTACTGGTGCAGCAGGCTGAAGTTTTCGCCCATCACGCGAGGCTTGCCGCGATACGCGTCGGTGCCGCGCCCTTTGACCCACATGTTCACTGACGGAGTCGGCAAGGTCGGGTCGTACCAGAAGGTGTCGAAACGATAGGCCGCCTTGTAGATGAACGAATAGGCCACCTGCATTTCCTGCGGGCTCAACACGCCCGCATTGGCCGCCGCGGTCAGGACTTCCATGAATGCCGAATCGCCGTACGGGCCGATCGAGCGGCCATAGTTGAAGCCCTCGCCGTCGGCATTGAGTTGCGGAAGAATCAGATCGACCGATTTGCGCAGATACGATTTCAATTCCGGCGTCAGGTTGGCCTCGTTGCCCATTTCCAACGTTCGCTCGGTGACTTCGCCGATCAGCAGCGTGCTGTAGCGGTCGAAACGGGCCTGGTCGTAATAGGTCGTGTGGGTGTTCGAGGCTTCGTCGGAAAAGCCGCCGGAAGAATCGTTGCGGATGTGATTGGTGAGCGTGTACAGCAGCGCGTCGCGTGCGCCCATCGTGGCGACCGCCGGATCGGTGGCGGACGAGAACGTCGGATTGCTCCAGCCGAGTTTTTGTCTGAGCCCCGCAATGCCATAAGAGACCGCGTAGTAGTTTTGAGCGGTGTTCAGCGAGGCCACGTCGATCGGCACGCCGGCAGCGGGGCAGGTATTCGTTTTGCCGCTCGCGTCCGCGCCGAACATGTCGCAGAAGGTCAGGCGGTTTTGCAGCGTTGCCAGCATCGCGTCGCTGAAGATTTCGTTGAGCATGCCGTGCGCCTTGAAGTTATTGAGCGCGACAAGGTAGTAGTACTCGCCCCAGGACGTGTTCGCATACATGTAATTGGCGCCGTTCATCTGCGTCATCATGGCGGTCGTTATTTTCTGGTAGGTCGCCAGGTAATCGGCGTAGGCCGGGTCGCCCTTCGTTTTCATGTCGATCAGGATGTACGACAGGCCGAGCGCCAGCTTGCCGGGCAGGAATTTATCGCCGGTGTTCGTATCCAGCACGTGAACCGGGCTGCCGTCGCCGAGATCCATCACCACTTGCGTGAAATCAGGCGCTTTCTTGATCAGATCGAATAACGCTCTCATCTGTCCCATCATCGTGATGGGGATGCCCGCGCCTGATTGCACGCTCGTGTCGGCCGCACCGTAGACAACCCCGTGAAGCGAAATGGCGCCGCCTTTTGACGGATCGTCGGGGGTCGTGACCGGCGACGTGGGAGGCGAGGTCGGGGGACTGTTCGAGCCGTCGCTCGTGCCGCCGCATGCGCTGAATAGAAGAGCCGTGGCGGTGCTTAGTGCAAATGCAAGCGAAGTTTTTCGTGGTGAAAGCATTTTTGTCTCCAGATTTTAATTTAATTTCATGCCTGATTGACCTTTTATTGCGGTGCTATTTATTCGTTTTTATCTCCTTTAGTAAATTGAGAATAAGAGCTTTTCCCTGAATATTTATGGCGCGAATTTCGTATCCAACCTTTTGCGCCTCGTAAGCCGGATTGCGGTATATGCGCATATCATCAGTCGTCAGACAACATATCCGGAGGTGACAATAGGCTGCCACCGTCACCGCATCCTCCACTTTGCCCTGCGACATCGCCTATAAAAGACTTAAGCGGGTGTCGCTGCGGCGCACCATTGCAATGATAGGGTCGCGTAATCCACCCCAAGAAAAATTTTGTAAGTCATAGGAGATCATATCTCAAGGAAAATGGCAAGTCGGATGAAAGCCCGGGAAGCGCTGCGTTCGGCCGGGCGCCCCGTTATCAATCCGCATACCGATTTCAGCGATGTTTAAATTGAAGGAAGAGAATGCGGAATTGAGTGGGAAATGCATATGCAATTTTCATCGCATCGAAGGACTGATTTCGCATTTGGCGACGCGCAGCGCAACTACATTCATAAGCGCAACGAAATGCTCGCGTGTCACGATGCCGACGTTCGCGCGCAGAGCAGGTTTGCCGTTCACTTCGAAGGGGCGAAGTGAAACGTTTGCGAGCCTGGATTCGAACCGGCCTGCACTATCGAACAGGTTACGTGTGCAGAAAGACCGCCATCAATCCACGCTGCCGTTCTATGCCCAAGGCTGCAAGCATTCTTGCTCATTTATGTAGGACTCCGTCGCACTGTTCACGCCGGTCGAGCGGGTTATGTCGAGCACACTATGCTCGCTGTAATCACTCGATCACTCCGACGCCGCCGCGCACCCCCATCGGATAAGATACGGCCCGCCATGCAATTTTTAGAACGGAAGGAGTGTTTTTCTATGATTCAACCCAGCAAAGTGTTCAAGGAGAACCTTGCCAAGATGCCCGCCATCGACGGTATCGCACGTATCGATCTGGTGGATGGCAAGGGCGCCGTGGTCGCGAGCATCGAGAACAAGCCGGGCAAGCAGGGCTCGCTCACGGTATACAACTATCTGCGCGAGACATTCAGCTCGCTGGACGCGAACGCGGCTGAACACGGTCTCGCGTTGTTCGCCGAACACACGGCCGACGCGCGCACCCGTCCCGGCGCGCATCCGAACGTCGACCTGCTGCTCGCGATCGCGGCGGGCGGCGACACATTGCGCGTCGACGTGATCCCCGCTGCTTGAGGCGAGGCGTTTCGCGGTCGGGATAGTTGGCGTTATTTGCTGACGTCAGGTGCGCCGTGGCCCTCGGCGGATTTCCCCGCACGAGGGCGGCGAACAGGCCCGTCGCAAAGCGAACCCGCGAGCTGACGCAAGCGGCTCGCGGGCCTTGGCGGCCCACTTATTCTTCAGTAGAAAGCCACGTTTTCCGCAACGCTTCGGATTGGCTTGAAAATCGGCTTCTGTTCGAGAGATTGAACATCGCGGGTCCGTTGCAAACTGACATCGTGCCAATCCCGCCAGGAGCCTGCGATGTCTTCCCGCCACGACAAAAATCATCCGTTCGAAACCGGCTTGCCGGAGATAGGCACGTCCGACTGGAACCGCCCGTCGGCGGCCGCCGACGCCAGCACGATGCACGAGCTGCAACGCGCGTCGGAAATGGTGTTGCAGCTCGCGACGCAGACGCACGCAGCGGTCGCGCGCAATGACATGGTTAGCGCGCAAGTGGCGCGCGCGTCGCTCGAAAAGCAACTGACGCAGACCACGCGGATGATCGACGAGCTTCTGTTCGGCGCCTCCGGCCAACCGACAACGCACTAAGCGACCGCCTGGCCCGACCGTATCAATCGCAATCTCGACCTTCCGAATACCGAAATGAGCGCTTTGACGATAGTTCTCTGCATCTGGGCCATGGTTGCCCTGTGCGCGATACTTTTTATCCGTGGCGCCAGTCCGCGCGTCGAGCGTCCGGCGAAATCGCCGCAAAGCCGTCCGTCGCGGTATTCGATGGCGGAGTAACGGCGTTCACGCGCAGGCCGGTCGTTAGCACTTGCGCGCGCCAGGCAATCCATCCGTTGCATGCCGCCATGGCAAGACCCGGCGGGGGTAACATGAAGTGCGCCAGCGCTCACGCTGGCTTGCACTGACGATGCCTTCACCGGAGGTTTTCGCATGGACACTCATTCGATTCTCGGCATGATGCATGCCGAAGAGGCTTTGCTGGTCTCCATCGTGCGGTCGTTGCCCGCCGACATCAAACGCACCATCGCCAACGATTTTCACGAGCAGGTCGAACTCGCCGAAACGTCGCATCTGAACCCGACAACCGATCGCGAAGCGAGCGACGCGTTCAAGGCTCACATGCGACGGCTGTCGAACATGCTGGCTTCGTTGTCTTGACGGCAGACGGCGGCACGAAGTATCGAGGGATGAACAGAGCAAGCGTCAAATGAAACCGCCGGAAGCAGCATTGACTCGCGATTCGCGCGCGAGGAAAGGGCGCGTATACCGCGGGGAACATGAGACGCCGGCCGGCCAACAATTCGCGCCGCCCGCACCCGCACAAACTCGTTGGCATCCAGCACATCAAGCGTTCGCACGCGCGCTCACTGGTTTATTAGGGGGCAGCTTAAGTTCGACTTAAGAAAGCATCCCTAGGCTTGCCAGCAGTTTTTACGCAGCGCCTTACGCAGTGCCCGCAGGCGTTGATTCAATGAACCCACCTGTACGTGCGTGTCGTCGGCGCATGTGACGGTCGACCGCTTGGCTCTAGTCAATGCCTCTATCTGTAGCTCGCGTCCTGCCTGGGCGCGCCGGCAAAATCGTTTTTGTGTGTGCGATCAGTTCCGTGTGCGCGGCTTACCTCGTGAGCCATGAGCGTACCGCGCGTACCGACGAACCCGACGTCTCCCTGGTGAGCAAAGATTCCGCTCGGCCTGCCGCCGCTTCGCAGGCCGCCGCGTCCTCGGCTGCCGTTGAAGCGGCGCCTGCCGCGTCGAGCGCACCCGCAACTAAACCCCTCGCGTTCACCGTGAAGAAGGCCACGATCGAGCACAGCTTCTCGGCCGCCGCGCAAAGCATGGGCGTCGATGCGGGCACGACGGCGATGCTGGCGCGCGCATTCCACGGCGATCTCAACTTCTCGCGCGACCTGCGGCCAGGGGACCGCGTGAGCGCGGTATTCGAAGAAAGTAGCGACAGCGAAGCCGCGCGTGAACCGCTGGCGGTTCGCGTCGTTCGCGGGGTAACCGCGCACGACGTATTCCTGTACAAGGATCTCCAGGGCAAGCCCTTCTACTATTCGAAAGACGGCGCGAATACCAACCCTTCTTTCGACCGCTATCCGTTGGACTTTACGCGGGTGTCCTCGGGATTTTCGTTACGTCGTTTCGATCCCGTGCTGCATCGCTGGCAAAGTCACGACGGCGTCGATCTTGCCGCGCCGATCGGCACGCCCGTGCACGTGACGGCGCGCGGGGTGGTCCGCTTCATCGGCCGGCAGACCGGCTATGGGAAGGTGATCGTGATTCAGAACCCGCCGCCGTATTCGACCACCTTCGCCCATCTGTCGCGTTTCGCGAAAGGGCTGCGCCGCGGCAGCCACGTGAGTCGCGATCAGGTGATCGGATATGTCGGCGAAACCGGCTGGGCGACTGGCCCGCACTTGCACTACGAGGTTCACGTGCACCACGTGCCGCATGATCCGCTGACGGTCGAATTGCCGCAGAAGACGCCGCTGCACGCCGCCGAAATGCAGCAGTTCAAGGCCCGTGTGGCGGAGTTGACAGCGCTGCTGTGAACCGGCGCGTGCCATTGCCGGGCCCGGTATTCGCGGGCACCCGAGCGGTTGCAGATCGCTAACTGTCTGCGATGAAATAGTGAGTCGTCGCCTGCCTGCAGGTTGTTCGAGCGGCCCCGTCGCCGTCTCAGTTTTGCGACACATCGGACCTCGCCCGGAACTGCTGCCTGGATCAATCAGGCAGCGGTATATCTGACCGAAGCGTTCGGCGACGCTTTGCCAGTCAAGCCGCCTACGGGTTTTCCAGCGCCCGCGAGATGACAGGCCGGCGAGCGCGCGGAAGCGCTGCCACATGACGCGACAGCGTCTCAACCACGATTCATCGAGTGCCGTTAAGTGGGCTCCAAACCGCGCATTGGCCCGAGCGCCATTGTCGGGCAAGGATTTGAGGCCTCATGGCATGGCCGTTGCGTTACGACAGTCACAAAACAAAAACACGTTGCAGCCGGCAACGGACCAGCATAAGAAGTGAATAAATTCCGGCAGCAGCACTGTCTTCGCGGATAGCGTTCGGGGAGGTCAACGCGTTTGCGAAGTGCGGCGGGGTTAACATAGAACGGATGTCGATAAAACGGCGACACTGGCGGCCGGTACTCAAGGTATCGACCGCCCGTGATCGTGACGACGTGACGCGGTAACCTCGCCACTTTTTCCCGAGCCCAGGAACGGGGCAGGGCGCTGCTTCGCAGCGTGTCCCTGTCGACGAGCCGCGCTTCACACGACGCTTGCGCGCTGCCCAGCGGACTGCGAAGATCGCATTAACGCGCCCGTTGCTCTGCCGACGTATAGTGTTTCCGCGCTTCCCGCGCGGTTGCCCGCAACCGCAACGGTGCGCAGCGCAAGACCAGCGGCTCCGAGTGCACCGCATCACCGGGGAATCACATGTTTGCGTCAAGCCCGTTTGCCGGCCTGCTGCACCACGCGAGTCTTTGGCTCCAGGCGTATGCGCTCGTGCTGGTGATGATGGCCGTGGGTGCGACGCTGGAGCGCCGCTGGCCGGCCACATTGCTGCAATCGCGCTCGACGCAGCGTCTGAACATGGCCTATGCCGCTTTGTATCTGGCGCTCGTGGAAGCGGTGAAGCCGCTGACAGCCGCGGCCAGCGTCGCCATCGTGAACGCGCTCGGCGGCGGCATGGTCGTGCTGGTGTCGCGTGGATGGGGCGCGCTGGCGTCGTTCGTGATCGTGCTGCTCACCATCGACCTGCTCGAATACGCGTTTCACCGTCTGCAGCACACGTGGCCCGTGTTGTGGAAGCTGCATTCGCTGCACCATAGCGCGGTCGACTTCAATGTCACGGTGACGCTGCGGCATCACTGGTTTGAAGTTCTGATCAAAGGCTGTCTGCTTTATCCGCTGGTGGGCGTGCTATTCAAGGTCGAACCGTGGATCGTCGGGCTGACTTCCTTCGTGTTCATGTTCGGCAATTACTTCGCGCATCTGAATCTGCGCGTGGACCTGGGCCGCTACGTCACGTGGGTCAACAATCCGCAATATCATCGCTTGCATCATTCGATCCGCGCCGAACATTTAGACCACAACTTCACGCAACTGCTGCCGTTGTGGGACCACCTGTTCGGCACGCTGTGGGTGCCGGCGAAGCACGAGTGGCCGGCAACGGGGCTCGACGGTGGCGCACAGCCGCACTCGCTGCTCGGCGCCATCAGCTGGCCGTTGGACCTGCATGCGGGACGCGCGGCGGTACTCGGTCGCGAACCTGCCGCGCTGCTGGACAAAGAGACGAAATAATCGCCGCTGGCCGCGCGCAGGCACCGGTTGGAGTTCACGCGCGGCAAGCGGCGCCGCTCTACGCGAGCCGCGCGCTGCGCACTGCCTTGCCGCCGAGCACGCACACAATCAACGCAGCCATCACGAGCACACACAGCGCAACGCGCAAGCCGAGCAGGCCCGCGCCGAGACCGATCAACGGCGGCCCGACCAGGAACCCGGCATAGCCCGCAGTAGCCGCCATCGACACGCCAATCGCCGGCGTGACAGTCGAGCGGCCCGCCGCGCTGAAAATCACCGGGACGATATTCGCGAGGCCGACGCCGACCATCGCAAAGCCCACGCACGCGGTGAGCACCGTCGGCAGGCTGAGCACCAGGGCGAGCCCGGCCATCGCGATCAGACCGCCGAGCGCGACCACCCGGCTCGAGCCGAAGCGGCGCACGGACACATCGCCGACGATGCGGCACGCCGCCATCGAGAACGCGAACGCGGAATAGCCGATCGCGGCGACACTGGCCTCCTGGTTCAATGTCGAACGCAAATACACCGCGCTCCAGTCGGCCACCGCGCCTTCCACCAGCATGCAGAGGAACGCGAGCAGCGCGAGTTTCATCACGCCGCCGCTGGGCCACGCGAAGCCGCTTGACGTCGCGGCCGCGCGCGGCCCGAGGTCGCGCAATGCCAGCAGTGCAGCGCAGACGATCAGGACTGCGATGAACGCGGCCGGCGCCAGCAGACCACCGCTCACGCTAACGCCGCTTTTGAGCAGCATCGCGCCGGTTGCCGCGCCGAGCAGTCCGCCCGCGCTCCAGGCCGCATGAAACGACGACATGATCGGCGCGCGCCATTGCGTTTCGATGGTGCTGGCGTGACCGTTCATCGACACGTCCAGCGCGCCGTTCGCCGCGCCGAGCGCGAGCAACACGATGCAAAGCGTGACCAGGTTGGGCGCGAACGCGGGCAGCGGCAGCGTGATGACGAACGCCACGCCGAGCAGCGCGGTCGCGCGGCCACTGCCGTAACGCGGCGCGAGTTGCCCCGCGAGCGGCATCGCGACGATCGCGCCCAGTGCGAAGGCGAACAGCGCGAGGCCGAGCGAGGTGTCGCTGAGCGCCAGGCTTTCCTTGATGCGCGGCACTTCGACCGCCCACGCGCCGATCCCGAAGCCGTTCGCGAGAAATACGCCGATGGTCGCGATGCGCTCCTTCAGCGGCTTGATGTGAGAAGTGGCGAGCGAGGTCATGAGCGCGCCACCATCACGTTGTCGCAGACCGCTTCGAGACTCGCGAGCCGCGCGGCCGGCACGTCGGCTTCGACGAACAGATAGTCGACGGCCGATGCCGGCGCAACCGCGAAAGGCGCGGCGGTCATCAGCTTTTCCGAGGTCAGCGCGATCGCGATCTGACCGCTAGCTTTCACCATGGCCCGTTTGAGTTCGGCATCTTCGGCGTCGAATGCGGCGACGCCTTCGTCGGGGTCGAGCGCGCACGCGCCGAGGAAGCACAGGTCGGCGCGGATTTGCTGGAGTTGCAGCAGGGCGGTCGCGCCGAGCGAGCCCGCCGCGCCACGCGCGATGCGCCCGCCAATCAGGATCACGTCGAAGCCCGGCCGATTCAGCAGGCGGATGCATGCCTCGGGCGAATTCGTCACGACGGTCAGCCCCGCGTTGTCGGGCAGCGCGGCGGCGATCGCGGCGTTGGTCGAACCGGCGTCCAGCAGAATCACCTGCTTCGGACGGACGATCGAAGTCGCCGCGGCGGCGAGGCAGGCCTTGCGATCCACGGCTTCGCTCATGCGGACCGCGGCTGGCTTGTCGGCGGGCGAGATCAGCAGGGCGCCGCCGTACACGCGCTTGCAGTGCCCCTGTTCGGCCAGATCGCGCAGATGGCGGCGCACCGTGTGCTCGGAGGTCTGGAGTTCGGCGGCCAGCGCCGCCGCCAGCACGCGCCCGTGCGTGCGTAGCCGCTCCAGAATCACCTGCTCGCGCTGCTCGGGCAGCAGTCCGTTCATCGCTTCTTCTCGCGTTCGCTGCATTGAGCCCACCTTGCCGTCGGCTGTTGATCGATCATAAACGAGCAAAATGTAGCGTAAATGTGCAGTGAGCGCAATTTGCATTGCAACGCGCGAAATCTTCTGATGATTGAAGTCCCGCGTGGCTACGGCGCGCCGGTGCCGGATGCGCGGTGCGAGAGCTTGATCAGCTTGCCGCGCCGCGTCACATCCGTGCTACTTCCGAGTGTGGCGACTAGACGCTGTTCAGGCGCCGCGTGGTCCGCCCAACAATCATCCGGTCGACGACCCATGCCGCGACGAGCGTGGCGCCCATCAACGGAAACACAATGCCGAGCAGAATAAGGCCGGTTTTCCAGCCGCGCATCGGCGGCGTGTCGCGTTCGCGCGACGGTCCGCCGAGCGAGCGCTGCGGCCGCCGTTTCCACCACATCACACATCCGGTCGCGGCCATCGCGGCGAGCCCGAGTGAAATCGCCGCGCAGAGAATCTGATTGACGACGCCGAAATAGCGGCCCATATGCAAGGACGTGCCGTACGACACCGCCTTCGACACCGCGCCGTAGTCGGCGTAACGGATGTCCTTCAACACCGCACCGCTGTATTGGTCGATGTATAGCGTGCGCTCTTCTTTCGGATTGCCAGGAAAGTACGACACCGTGTAGACGCCGGTCGCGGAGGTTGGCAGCACGATGCTGTAGCCGTCCATCACGCCAAGCGATGCGGCGATTGCGACGATGCGTCCGAGCGGCAACGGTTGCGGCGCGTCGGCGTCGGCAGAGTCCGGGTTGGAAGAGGGCACGCGCGAATTGCCGACCGCCCACGGCGTGAGCGGAAGCGGCAAATCGTCCATCACCATGCCGGGCATCGAGTCCATTTGCGCCGAATGGGCGCCATGTTCATCGTGCGCGTGATGTGCGGCGTTCGCGGCATTCGTCTCGACCGCCCGGCTTCGCTCGACACGTTCGCCAGATAGCGCGGAGCGCAACGGCAGGCCGCCCCACGAGCCCGGCGGCGCGCCGAGACTCGCGGCGCTCGCGAACGCTTTGAACTGCTTGCCCCACGAACCCGACCAGGGCAGGCCCGTCAACACGAACGCGAGTGCGCCGAGCGCGAGCCAGATGCCCATCACCGCGTGCAGGTTCTTCCACAACGCGCGCCCGTTCAGCGAGAAGCGCGGCAGCAGCGCGGCGCGCGCAGTGGTTTTCTCGCGCGGCCACCACAGCGCGATGCCGGTGCCGATCATTACCAGCGTCCAGCAGGCGGCCAACTCCATCAGCAGCTCGCCCGGTTTGCCGAGCAGCAGCTTGTGGTGAAGCATCCGGTCCACCTGCATGAAGCGGCGCTCGACACTGAGGGTGCCGAGCACGTCGCCGTTGTACGGGTTCAGATAGACGCTTTGTTTTTCGCCGTCTGCGAGACGGAAGATGAATTCGGCGCTGCGGCGCGGATCGTTCGTGATCATCGCGGTCACCGCGGCAGAGCCCGGCGGCATCGCCGCGCGCGCTTTCGCAAGCAGTGCGTTGTCGGGCAGCCGTGGCGCCGCCCGCGATTCGACGACCAGGCGGTGACGATAAAGCAGCGGTTCGATTTGCGGCTGGAAGCAATACAGCGTGCCGGTGATTGCGAGCACAACCAGAAACGGCATCACGAAGAGGCCGGCGTAAAAGTGCCATCGCCAAAGCGTCCGATAGCCTGGGTTCGTCGTGCCGGTTGCAGAGCTAACGCGTTGGGCGGCGGTAGTGGTGGACATGGAATCCTCGTCAAGCGGAAATAGGTCGGTCGGTTTGCGCGCGTGAATGAAGTACTCAAATCGCGTACTCAGATGCGCAGCTTCGCTTCCACATAGAACGTGCGGCCCGGATACGGGTGATAAACGAAGTAGCGCGCGTCGAACAGGTTGTCGACGCCGATGCCTACTTCGCTCAGCTTGGTCGGCCTGAAGGTGAACTTCGCGTCCGCCACCGTGTACGAACTGGTGCCGCCGAATACATCGGGATTGGTGTCGGTATTCGTGAGCGTGTTGTATTGGCGACCCGAATAGCGCGCGGCGAGCGTGAGCGCCGCGCGTTCGTCGAAGTGATAGGTCGCGGCGATATCCGCGCGCCACAGCGGAATCCGATAAAAGTACTTGCCGACCGTGGCATGGTTCTGCGCGTTGGCGATGATCTTCGACTGCGTGTAAGCGACGCTCGCCAGAAGGTCCAGCCCGCGCACCAGTACGTCCTGTCCCGAGTAGCTCGTTTCGACCCCGCGCGAGCGGACCTTGCCGATGTTCTGGAAGTTCGTCACGTTGGGAATCACGGTCGTGTCGGTCTGGCTGAAGATCGTGTTCTTCACGTCGTCCTGAAACAGCGAGAAGCGAAACACGCCGTTCCAGTGAGCCCATTCGGCGGTCAGTTCTTTCGAGAGGTCGTCCTCGGGTTTCAGATTCGGATTGTTGTTGACGATCGACGAGCCATTGATTTGCCCCTGGAACAATTCGCTGACGGTCGGGAACCGGTACGCGCGGCCGATGGACGCGCGCAAGATCAGATCGTCGCTCACGTCGAACGACAGCGAGGCTTTCGGCGAGAAGTGACGCTCGCTCGCATCACTGAACGCGATGGTCTTGCCGGGCAGCGACTGCGATCCGTCATAGGCTTGCCAGTCCTCATAGCGCACGCCGTAGACGAGCTTCCAGCGCGGCAGAAAACGCCATTCGTCCTGCGCGTACAGCGCCTGGGTCTGCGTCTTGCCGACGAACGCGTTGGCAAACGAGGCCGCGTCGCCGTCGCGCCAGTTCAGCGTGTTGTAGCTCTGGTTGTCGAGGAAGTAGTTGTCGTAGTGATAGCCGAAGCTCAGTGCGTGATTCGCGAGACCGGTCTGCGTCGTCGCCGGCGTGTACGTGCTGCGCAGGTCGAGCGTTTTCCAGCCGGTGCCGTCGCCGAAGATGACCGTGCCAGGACCATTGCCCGGCGCGCCGGAATTCGCGGTGCGCGCGACGCTATTGCCGATGTCGTAGTACGAGGCAACCGCTTCCCCGTTCCAGCCCGTGGCGTTGCGCGTTTTCAGCGACACGCCGTACAGCCAGTTCTCGCTGTGACCCAGACTCGGCGCGAACGCGGCAGCGGGAATCGTGTATCGATAGCCGCCGATCGACACCGTGCCGCTGTATACCAGGTTGCCGTTCGCATCGCGCAGGAAGCTGGATGTCTGGCTGTCGTAGGTCTGGTGCCAGTAGCCAAGCGTGAAGCCCGCCTGCAGCGTTGGCGTGAAGTCGTATTGCATCTTCAGCTTGAACTGGTCCTGTACCGTGTGCTCGATGCCTTCGCCGTTCACACCGAGTACGGCGGTTGGCGTATTGGTCTGGTTGTTGTAGAAATACGCGCCGGTCACGGGCGTGTCGCCGGGTTTCACGGGCGTGCCCCATTGTGCGAGCGTGGCGAATTGCAGTGGTTGGCTGGTGTTCTCCAGATGGTTCACGCCGAGCAGATACGAGAACTTGCCGATCCGATCGCCAATCGACGCGCTCATTTCGCTGCCGTTGAAATTCCGGTTCACGCCGTACAGGCTGAAGTGCTGCGTGAACGCCTTGACATCCGCGTTGACTTCGAATTGCTTCGGCATGCGCGTGGTGATGAGCACCGTCGCGCCGAGGGAGTTGCCCGGATATAGCGCGGGAAACGGCCCGTAGATCACGTCGACCTGTTGGATCTCGTCCGGATACACCATCGACCAGCGGGGCGCAAAACCAAAGTTGTTGCCGAGCAGGTTGGAAAGCAACAGGCCGTCCGCGTAGACCAGACCGCGCGCGCTTTGCGCGTTGCTGGTGCCGCGCACGGCGATGAGCGAATTCAGATCGCCGATGAAGCGCTTGCGCACCGCGAGGTTCGGCGTGTACTTCAGCACGTCCTCGGTGTTGACGACGTTCCAGTTGCCGAACTGCTCGCGGGTGACGGTTTCGACGGACGCAGGCAGGTTCGGATCGACGGCGCGCGGCGAGTCGTTTGCACTCGCGCTCGCGGTGACGCTCACCGCGGGCAGCGTGGCGTCGGTGGTCGAGCTATCGGCGTGGGCGGGCGACGAGACGAAGGCCGGCACGAACGCCGGGATCAGCGCGGGCCAATACGCTGGAAACAGCGGCTGGGATAGCCGTCGAAACGGGATGCCGTGAGCTTCACGGCGGACGCAAAAGGGCAGTCTTCGCAGGGCGAAGTTGAACATGAACGTTTCCTTGATGCATTGAACAGGCGATCGCGCGCCCCCTCGACGGGTGCGACGAATGCGCGATCAGAACCGGTAGCGATCAGGAAACGACAGGTGGGGCTCTGGGGCGTCCCGACGGGAACGCGCCGAGTGGCGTGAAGCGGGTGGAGAGCGCGGGCGGCGCGATGCCGGAGAGCGCGAGAGCGGCAGGCGGCTCGACGGCGGCGACCGTCGGCATCGCGACGTGATGTTCGAGCAGATGACAATATCCGCACGCGCCGAATGCATCGTCGTGGCTCAGATGCACCGGCTCCGGAGCGGTGAGCGCGACGAGGCCCGCTTCGCTCGCGCCGGACGGGTGCAATGCCGAACAGAGCGCGGCGACGGGTTCGTGCGCGCGGCTCGACATCAGCATCTGACTCACGAGCGGTGCGAACACGACGAGCCACATGGCGAACAGGCCAAGCCATGCGGTCATGCGGTTGCAGGATCGTAGAGTCATGATGATCGGGATAAAGGCGGGGCGATTCTAACATTGCCGCGCGATCTTTTTTCGCGTGATGCCGGTTATAGCGGTGGATAAGACGGCTAAAAGCCGCTCATTTCTCCGTGTTGAAACCACCTTGAATCCCTTAAGCTGCGTGGTGAAATGCCGATCCCACCGACGGTGCCGACCCCACTCGCCAGAACTCATGACGCCCACGCAGATGCCAGCCTCTCCGATAGCCGACCTCAACCAGCAGGCCGTCGCGTTATGTTCGGCCGGACAGTTCGCCGTGGCATTGTCGATGGTGACGCCGTGGCTCGACGACGCCACGCTTCTGAACGACGCGCGGGCCGACGCGCTGAATATCGCCGGCGCGTGTTGTTTCGCGCTGCGCAACCTGGCCCATGCGGAAAACCATTGGCGCCAATGTCTGCGCATCAAACCCGACTATGCCGACGTGTACGGCAGCCTCGGCTCGCTGTTCCAGTCGCTCGGGCGCCTGTCCGCCGCGAAGGCGATGTATCGGCAACTGGTCTCGCTGCGGCCCGATCACGCGGCCGCTCATCACCATCTCGGCAACGTGCTCTACGGACTCGGCTACAAGGAGGAAGCTGAGGCGTCGTATCGCCAGGCGGTGACGCTTCGCCCCGACTATGCGGAAGCGCACTACAACCACGGCATCCTGCTGTGCGATCTGCGCCGCCCGCAGGAAGCCGAAGCCGCTTATCGCCGGGCGCTGTCCGGACTGCAAAACTACCCCGAGGTGCACAACAACCTCGGCAACGTGCTGGTGGCGCTCGGGCGCATCGAGGAGGCCGACGCGGCGTACCGTCAGGCGCTGACCCTGCGCCCGCAGTATCCGGAAGCGCTGAATAACCTCGGCGGTGTGCTGAAAGCGGTTCAGCGGCTGACGGAAGCCGAACTGGCCTTCCGCCTCGCGCTGGCCGTGCGGCCCGATTATGCGGAGGCCCATCTGAACCTCGGCACGGTGCTGGTGGACCTCGCGCGTCTGCCCGAAGCCGAAGCGGCTTACCGCGAAGCGATCGCGTGCCGCCCCGACTACGCCGAGGCGCACTACAACCTCGGCATCGCGCTGTTCAGGCAGGAGCGTTTCGACGACGCCGAGCAGGCCTATCGTGAAGCGATTCGCTGCCAGCCCGGTATTGCGCATGCGCATAACAACCTCGGCTGCACGCTCCGCGTGCTCGATCGTTTCCCCGAAGCGATCGATGCGTTCCAACGCGCGCTCGACGTGTGTCCCGAGATGGCCGAAGCGCATTCCAATCTCGGCGGCGCGTTCGCCCAGCTCAGGCGCTTGCCCGAGGCGGAAAGCGCGTACCGCCGGGCGCTCGCATTGCGCGCCGATTACGGCGACGCGCGCTTTGGTCTCGCCGGGCTGCTGCTCGGCATGGGCCGCTTCGAGGAGGGCTGGGCGCTGTACGAGTGCCGCTACGAACAGCCCGCGTTCGTCCATCACAGGACCCGCGCGATGCTCGGCTGCCCGCAGTGGCTGGGCGGGCCGCTCGCCGGCAAGTCGCTGCTCGTCTGGCAGGAAGACGGCCTTGGCGACATGCTTCAATTCAGCCGCTACTTCGCGTTGCTGAAAGCGCAAGGGGCCGCACATATTGCCTTTGCATGCGCGCCGGCGCTGCATCGGCTGATGGCCCAGGTGGACGGCGTCGATGCCGTGCTCGATCACACGAGCGCACAGGCGCGCGCGTCGGATTACGACTGCTGGACGAGTCTGTTGAGCGCACCGCTGTATCTGCACACAACCATCGATACGATTCCGCGCGCCGCGCAGCTCACGCCCGAGCCGGCGCTCGTCGAGCAATGGCGGCCGGCGTTGGTCGCGCTGCCGCCCGGCCGCAAGATCGGTCTGGTGTGGAAGGGCAACGCGAAACACCATAACGACGCGAACCGTTCGATTCCTTCGCTGGCGACGCTCGCGCCGCTCTGGAGCGTGCCGGGTCTGGGTTTCGTGAGTCTGCAAAAAGGGCAGGGCGAAGACGACGCGCGCAATCCGCCCGCCGGTCAACCCTTGCTCGATCTCGGCACGAAGGTGACGGATTTCGCGGACAGCGCCGCGATCATCGCGCAACTCGATCTGGTGATTTGCGTGGATACGTCGATCGCGCATCTGGCCGCGTTGCTCGGCAAGCCATGCTGGGTGATGCTGCCGGAAAGAGATGTGGACTGGCGCTGGATGCACGAGCGCGACGATTCCCCGTGGTATCCGCACACGCTGCGCCTGTTTCGCCGCGCGCGGGGTGAGGACTGGGCGGCGTCGGTCGAGCGGGTGAGGCAGGCGTGCGTCGAGCAGTTCGGCGCCGCTACGCTTCGCTCACCTGCATATGGTAAAGGCCCCACGGAGACAGTTCGAAGCGCTCCTTGAGCGGCTTGGCCGACAACTGCGGGATATTGTCCGCATCGAAGATCGCCCATAAGAGCCCCACGCCGCCGAGCGGCAACGGCTTGCCATCCATCTGCGTGGCGACGATGAAGCGATACGCGCGCACGGTGTCGAGTGTCGTCATCACCGCATAGCCGTCGACCGCGTGCAGCAGGACCTGGGTGCTGCCCGCGCCTGGCGCGCCGACATAGTCGAGCACGTCGGTGAGCAACGGGCCGCTGAACGTGTGCTGACGCGAGTCATATTCGAGGGTGGTCTTGATCGTCACCGCCTTCATGCCGGCGAGCAACGACAGATCGACGCCATACGCCTGAGAGAACTTCACCTGATGCTTTGCGAGCAATTGGTCGAATGCCGGATCGAGCGCGCCGCGATTGTGGCGCCTGATCGAGCCGGAGATCGTCAGGATCACCGGCGCGGACGCGCAGCTTTCGCTGCGCACGTGCTTCGCGCCGAACGCGGGCGCGGCCGTTGCGCTCAATACCGCCGCGCGGGTCAGGAACTGGCGTTTATCCATTTGCATATGCTCCGGGCGTCATTGAGGGGCGACGTGATCGGTCTCGCCGGTGCGCCCCATATTGTCGGAGCAATGCCGCCGTTTGTGTCGCGGTCATGCCTATATATGGCAAGGATTCCATATCTTCTTTGCGCATGCCGTGTCATCTGCCCGTCGCAACCCCTGCGCTTCTTCCGCAGGTCGATGACGAAGTCGTGCGATCGACTCGTTCGCGCTAGGCGGACACGATCGACATGGAGAACCCATCCCATCCTTTCGTGCCGACCGTTTGCACAGCAGTCGAGTCGAGCTGCGGATTCGTCGCAAGCAGTCTGAAGTATTCATGCAAGCCGATGACGTCGGGATCGGTGCTTTGCAGATCCGCGATCCGGCCGCCGCGAATCACGTTGTCGCCCATGATCAGCGTGCCGGGCTGGCTCAGTTGCAGCGACAGGTGCAGATACTCCGGATAATTTTTCTTGTCGGCGTCGAGAAAAATCATGTCGAAAGGTTCGACGCCATCGGTCACGAACTTCTTGAGTGTCTGCGCGGCGGCCCCGATCACGATCGAGACGACGCCCGACAAACCCGCTCGCTCGACGTTGGCCCGCGCTACCGCGGCGTTCTCGGGATTCATTTCGAGCGAGATCAGGCGGCCGCCGGACGGCAGCGCGCGCGCCAGCCAGATCGTGCTGTAGCCGCCCAGCGTGCCGACTTCGAGAATGCGGCGCGCGCCGCGCAGCTTCGCCAGCAGGTGCAGCAGCTTGCCCTGGTTTGGCGCCACGTGAATCGGCGGCAGACCGGCCGCGGCACTCGCCTCCAGCGCTGCATCGAGCACGGCATCGGACGCCAGCAGCCGGCTCGCCAGATATTCGTCCATCGCGTCCCATTGTTTCTGAGTCATCGTCTCCCCCTGGTTACGTGTCAGTCTGGATGTGCTTGTATGTTTGTAGCAGAAAAGCGCAATGGACATTGTTTCGCAGCGCATGTTCGCGATGCGGTGTTTGACCGATAAGCAAATGCGATGGATTGCACGCTGCTTTAAGTGTTCCCAGAACACGTCCAAATCCTACAATGGTGGCTGGCACACAGCTAAAACGGGTGGCTCGAAATGACACACAGCGCGACGTTCCGCACTATCTGGCGTCGCTTTGACGGCGCAACCGGCAGACTCTCTTCGATGCGGGAAGCGCGGCGATGAGCGGCCCGGCTCGCATCGCCGCGATCGCTTTCATCGGCTTCGGCGAGGCCGGCGGGATACTCGGCGCGGCGCTTGCCGCGAAAGGCGTGCAGGTGTCGATGTTCGATCTGCGGCGCGATGTTCTTCGTGACAAGGCGCTGGCCGCGGGCGTTCGCGTCGCCGACACATTGCAAAGCGCGCTCGACGGCGCGCAAGTCGTCGTCTCGGCGGTGACCGCCGAAGCCGACCTCGAAGTGGCGCAAGAGGTCGCTCGCTGTATCGAAGCGGAGCAGGTGTTCCTCGATATCAACTCGGTCTCGCCGCACACCAAGCAGCACGCGCAGGCTTGCATCGAAGGCGCGGGCGCGCGCTACGTCGAGGCCGCCGTGATGGCGCCCGTGCCGCCGTATGGTCTCGCGGTGCCGATGCTGCTGGGCGGCGCCGAGGCCGCTCGCCTCGCGCCCATGCTCGACGCGTTGGGCTTCGATGCGCGAGCAGTGTCGGAGAAGGTCGGCGTGGCATCGGCCGCGAAGATGTGCCGCAGCGTGATGATCAAGGGCATCGAAGCGTTGACCGTGGAATGTCTGCGCGCCGCGCGGCACTACGATGCGGAGTCGATTGTGCTGGCCTCGCTTGCGCAGACATTCGGCAAAATGCGCGACGACGCCGACGTGCCCGGCTATCTGGTCAGCCGCGTCGCCGAACATGGACGCCGGCGCGCGGCGGAAATGCGCGAGGTTTCGCAGACGCTGCAGGAGGCCGGTATCACGCCGTTCATGAGCGACGCGTGCGCGCGCTTGCAGGACAGCATCGTGGATGCGATGCAGGCGGGCGGCATCGACTACGGGGCGCTGCCCATGCCGTTCGACTGGCGCGCCTTCTTCGACGAGCTGCCGGACTAGACGCGCGGCGCGCTGCGCTCAGGTCGCGGCGATGGTGACGGTGCGCGTTACGTCGACCACCGACAGCCGGATCGCGTCGATCAACGCGCGCGCGGCCGGCGACGGCGTGCCCGCCGCGCGCACCGTCAGGCCGATGTCGCGCCGGGTGTTGTGCAGTTGCACGTCGAGCACCACCAGTTGCCCGGAGCGAACCTCATGATGCAATTGCTGCGCCGACAGCGCGGCCAGCATGTCGGTGCCCAGCAGCAGCCCGCGTATCACTGCGAGGTCGGCGGTCTCGACCGTGGGCAGCGGCGGCCTGACTTTCATCCGCTTGAATTGCGCTTCGAACAGCCCGCGCGCCGGTGAGTGGCTGCGCGGCAGAATCCACTGCGCGTCGCGCAAGCCCATGATGGTGAGGCCCTGTTCGCGGGTCAGCGGATGATCGCGGCGCACCAGCAACACCATGTCTTCCGACATCAGGCGCTCGTTCTTCAGCCCGCTCGACGCGTCGTTGTCGCGCAGCGCGCCGAGAATGAAGTCGATGTCGCCCGCGCGCAGGCCGGCCACCAGCGTCTCGTACGAGCTTTCGTCGGTGACCACGCGCACGCCCGGATTCTCCGAGCTCATGCGCGCGATCGCTTTGGGCAGGATCAGCGTGCGCCCGAGCGGCAATGCGCCGACCGTCACGAGACCTTGAATCTTGCCGTACAACGCGGCGATATCGTCGGGCACGTGCCGCAATTCGTTCAGTGCGCGGCGCACGTGCAGCAGAAACGTTTCGCCTTCAGTGGTGAGCAGAATCCCGCGCGGGCTGCGGTGAAAGAGGCTCAAACCGGAACCGCTTTCCAGCACGCGAATCGCGGTACTCACCGCGGGCTGGCTGATGCCGAAGGTCTTCGCCGCGCTCGGCATATGCCGGTGCCGAGCGAGTGTCGTGAACAGTTGCAGCCGCCGCGTGTTCAGCAGATAAGCGGGCAATGCGCCTTCCGCTGCCGGCCGGCGACGCGCCTGGCGCGCGCCGCACCACCGCGCAAGCTCTTCCAGTTCCGCGAAAATCCGCTCGCAACGATGCAGCACCGCGCGCCCGACCGGCGTCGGCAGCATGCCCGACGGGCCGCGGTCGAACAGCGGCTCGCCGAGCGCCGATTCCAGCTCCTGCACCGAACGCGTGACCGCCGATTGCGCGCGAAACAGCGCGGCCGCGGCGCGCGTCGCGCTGCCCATCTCGGCGACGAGGCGAAACGCGCGCAGTTGCGCGAGGTTGAGCAGGTCCTTGCTGTTCTCGGACGACGGCGCTTTGACAGGCGCCGCGTTGCTGGCGAGGGATGGGTTGTCGCTCGTCATGCGGCACCCGCGATCAGATGCAGTGACGGCAGCGACAGGTTCAGGCTTTCCTTCGAGATGTGCGTGTGTTCCTTCATCAACGCTTCCACGCGCGCGCCTTCGCCTTTTTTCAACGCATCCGCAATTGCGTGATGCTGGCGATGCGCGTACATCAGCATCATGAACTGGCGCTCGCGCGCGGCTTCGTCGAAGGCGATCGTGAAGGGCGACACGAACGGGATCTTGTCGTTCAGGCTCAACGCGGCCGTGACCGCCACGTTCTGCGCGGCGTCGACGATCAGCGCGTGAAAGCGGCCGTTCATCTGCGCGTAGCGCACGTCGTCGCCGGGTTGCAGTTGCCGCTGGTTGAAGATGTCGTCGCCTTCGCGCAGGCAATCGTCGAGCGACGCCGCCAGCGCCGCGCCCACGCCTTGTTCGGCGACCGAGCGCGCCGCGAGTCCTTCGAGCACGCCGCGCACGTCGATCGCGTTGAGCACGTCACGCACGCTGAAGCGGCGCACCATGTAGCCACGCCCCCCGGAGCGATCCAGCAGGCCTTCCGACGACAGCACGCTCAACGCATAACGCAGTGGCGTGCGCGACACGCCGAGCCACTGCGCGAGTTGCGCTTCCACGAGACGCTGGCCCGGCGATAGCTCGCCGGCCAGGATCTTCTCGCGTAAGGTCTGGACAATTGTCTGCTGGGTCGTCTCGTTCATCGTTATGTACTCGTCCGGAGCATCGAAGTATAGCCACGCGCGCAGCGCCGCACCACGCCTCTAATCGCTGCTTGCGACTTCTTTTCGGGGCCATCGGTTTTGTTTATCGCAAGCGGATGGCAGAGGGGCGCGGCCAAAACATGCGAAGGCGGCTCGGGATACCAACGGAGCCATACGCGACGCGGCTTGCAGCGCTGCGCCGCACCCGGCGCAGCCGCGGTGGGCGCGGTTTCGACCCATTATCCTACGGCCGACTGAGGTTTACCCGCACTTCCTGTCTGACGGCACAATCCTATCTTTGTATCCCAAGACGGTCGCGCCGGCTACGTCGTTGGTCACGAAGACCTATCCGATTGGCGCGCGGCATGAAGTAACGGAAGACTACGATTATGGTAAGGATCATCGGTGGCATCGGCACTTCGCATGTGCCCACAATCGGCATGGCGTACGACAAGCGCAAGCAGAACGATCCCGCGTGGGCGTCGCTGTTCAAAGGTTACGAGCCGGTTGCGAAATGGCTCGCGGACCGCAAGCCCGACGTGATGGTGATGTTCTACAACGATCACGCGAACAGCTTCTTCTTCGATTGCTATCCGACCTTCGCGCTGGGCGTGTCGGCCAATCATGAATTCGCGGATGAAGGCGCGGGCAAGCGTCCGTTGCCGGACATCGCCGGCCATCCCGATCTGGCGATTCACATCGCCGAGCAGATGGTCGCCGACGAGTTCGATCTGACGATCTTCCAGGACCGGCCGCTCGACCACGGCTGCAATTCGCCGCTCTCGCTGATGTTGCCGCACGACGGCGGCTGGCCGATGTCGCTGGTGCCGCTGGAAGTCAACGTGCTGCAATATCCTCTGCCCACCGCGAACCGCTGCTACCGTCTCGGCCAGGCACTGCGCCGCGCGATCGAATCGTTCGAGCAGGATCTGGACGTGGTGGTGGTCGGCACAGGCGGCCTCTCGCACCAGGTGCACGGCGAGCGCAGCGGCTTTAACAACACCGAGTGGGACATGGAGTTCCTCGACCTGATCGTCAGCGACCCGCAGCGTCTCGCGGCGATGAAGCATGTCGACTACGTGCGCCTGGGCGGCGCGGAAAGCGTTGAGACGATCATGTGGCTCGCGATGCGCGGCGCGCTCGGGCCGAAGGTCCGCGAACTGCATCGTAACTACTATCTTGCGACCAGCACCGCGATGGCCGTGACGATCTATGAAGACGAGGTGGCGCAATGAATCCGCAACTGATCGGCGTCGAAGAACTGACCGGCACGTACCCGTTCGACATTCGCCAGAGCATGAAGGCGATGCGCCTGAACCGCTTCTTCTGGCAGATGCGCGAAGCGCCGGCGCGCGAGCTGTGGCTGGAAAACCGCAGCGCCGCGTATGACGCGGCCGGGCTCACGCCGCAAGAGCGCACGCTGGTCGACAACACCGACTGGATCTGTCTGATTCGCTACGGCGTGTGCTTCTTCGTGCTCGAAAAATTCGCTCGCGTGGTGAAGATCACGAACCTTGGCATGTACGCCAGCATGCGCGGCGAAACGCTCGAAGCATTTTTGAAGACACGCAGGGTACCTGACGCGGTGTAAGCGCGCTCAATCCTGCCGGGCCGTCCGGCAGGTTTTCACTTCGATACCAACAAGACCCCGGATTCGATCGAAATCCGGGGCGGGAGAATATTTGCTCGGAGACACGCATGACGTTCGCACACCCTCTGGAGTCGTCCATCGACGCGCGCGAAGCGCCGCGTTGCCGGCGGCTCATCTTTGCTTTGTGTTCTTCCATTCGCGCATTCGAGGAAACGCCGCTGCCACACAGCACGCCGCGTTTCGAGGTCAGCCCGTTGGCTGAAGCCTGAATCCGCGCGCGGCAAGGTCACGCGAGTCCGCGTGGTCGGATGCCGCGTGCGCCCCGTTGTATGTGAAGCGTGTTTCGAGGAGAACTGACATGAGTGGCAATTTCGGCGTGAGCGGAACGGACCTCGGCAAGGGTTTGAGATCGATGGATTCCGAATCGCCCGGGTGCAAGGCGACGTTGCGTGCTGGGGTGATCGGCGGACTGGTCCGTGCGGTGGTGATCTGGATTTACGAGGCGCTGGTGTGGGTCGGCGCGCAGCAGCTGATGCCGCTCGCCGGCATTCCGCGCAACGCGACCGGTCTCGTGTTCGGCAAGCACGTGCAGGAGTCGCTCGGCATCTGGGCGTACGTCGTGGGAACCGGCATTCACTTCGTGTTCGCGGCGGCGTGGGGTGTGCTGTTCGCGGCAATCTGGCCTTACTTCCGCCAGCGCGGTTATGAAGCGACGCTGATCGCGTTGTTCTACGCGGTGATCGCGTGGATCGTCATGCACGTGGCGATCATGATCGCGTCGGACAACCACCCGGATTACTACGACCCGGCGGTGATTATCGGCGGGTTCATGTCGCATATCTTTTTTACCGTGCCGCTGGCTTTGACCGTCAAGCGACTGTTGCAGCCTCGACGGTACTAGCGCGAGGGGTTCGGCGAGCCGCTGGGTGCAAAGCCGAAAAAAAGTATTTCAACGAGACGTAAAACCTGGAGATCCTAAGAATGATTAAAAGTATCAGACGAGTCGACGCGGTGATGTTCGGCGCAGCGATGGCTGCCGCCGTGCCTGCTTTCGCTCAAAGCAGCGTGACCCTGTACGGCATCGTCGATAACGGCCTGTCCTACACCAACAACCAGGCGTCGCTCGGCGCTACCAGCGGCGGCAAATCGGCAACCAAGATGACCCCCGGCGTGTGGGCGGGCAGCCGCTTCGGCCTGAAAGGTGCAGAGGATCTGGGCGGGGGCACGAAGGCGATCTTCCAGCTCGAATCCGGCTTCAATTCGGCGACCGGCGCGCAGCAATACATCAACGCGATGTTCGGCCGCCAGGCGTGGGTTGGCGTAACCAACGCGACCTACGGTACGTTGACGGCAGGCCGCCAGTACGCGTCGTATTACCAGATGCTCTCGCCCTATAGCCCGACGACCTGGCTCACCGGCTACTACGGCGCGCACCCTGGCGATATCGACGGCCTCGACACGATCTATCGCTCGAACAACACGCTGGAGTACACATCGCCGAAGCTCTTCGGTCTGACGGTCAGCGGCTCGTATTCGCTGGGCGGCGTGCCGGGCAGCTTCAACCGCGGCTCGACGTGGGCGACCGGCGCACAGTATGCGCTGGGTCCGGTCGGCTTCGCGGTCGGCTTCTCGCGCATCAACAACGCGACCGTCGGCGGCGGCGCGTGGGGCGCGGATTCGACCACCACGAACGGCGGCGCGCAGATCGGCGTGTCCGCGCTGACCAACGGCTACCAGACCGCGCAGGCGCAACAGCGCTTCGCGGTCGGCGGCGGCTACACGTTCAACAGCGCATGGGACGTGTCGGCGACGTATTCGAACGTGCAGTACATTCCGGGCACGGGTTCGAAGTTCCACGACACGGCGATCTTCAACACGGGCGGCCTCGTGCTGCACTGGAAGCCGGCCACCGCGTGGGACCTCGGCGCGGGCTACAGCTACACCCGTGCGACGCGCGCGAACGGTATCGACGACAATGCGCAGTACCACCAGTTCAACCTCTCCGAGTACTACTCGCTGTCCAAGCGCAGCGGGTTGTATGCGCTGCAGGCTTATCAGAAGGCGAAGGGCAAGACGCTCGGCACCAATGGCGCAGGGCAGATCATCGACGCTACGGCGACGCTCGGCGACGGCTACAACACGACGCCGTCTTCTTCGGGCAGCCAGTTCGCGGTTGGCGTGGGCATCATTCACCGTTTCTAATTTTGAGGTTCGTGCAGTGAGTGAAACCGGGTTCTTTGAGCCCGGCTTTTTTGTTGGTGTCATCTGTATGGGTGCCAACTTCATTGAGGAGAGCATCGCTCAATTGATTCAAACTTATTACATCCGAGGTAATTGGCGAGCCTCTTCTCCGCGCTTAGTCTTCGGTTGTCGCGCAGTTCATTTCGAGCCGCGCTCACTATCGAGGACACATCATGTCGACGTTCCAGGTTTACGCCATCGACTCCGCGCCGGAGCAATCCAAACCGGCATTGCGGCAACTTCAGCAGACCTTCGGCTTCATCCCCAATATCGCGGGAGTCATGGCTGAATCGCCTGTTCTGATCGACGCTTTCCTGAACCTGTTCCAGAAGGTCCATGCAGGCACTTTCACGGAAGCACAAATCCAGACCCTGCTGCTGACGAACGCAGTGACCAACGCGTGTTCATGGGCGGTTGCGTTTCACACTGCATTGGCACTGCACGAGGGGCTCGCACCCGCCGATGTCGACGCGATTCGCGCGGGTGGGACGCCTGCGCATCGCCAACATGCGGCGCTCTCGGCACTCACGAAAACGTCGATCGAAAAGCGTGGTCATCTCAACGAGCAGGACGTGAACGCGTTTCTCGAAGCCGGTTTCCGTCGCGACCAGGTGTTCGAAGTGCTTGCCGTAGCCGCTGCGTCGACGATTACGAACTACGTCGGCAACATCGCGCAGCCGCCATTGGAGGCACAGTTTCAGGCGCACGTCTGGAGTGCCTGAGGCTTTTCTTTTTCAGTCAGGATCGATCGGCGGCAGGGAGTATGCTGACTCGCTGAGGTCGGTGATCGGGCAAAGTCGCCCGATCACCAGACTCTGTGCGCATGCAGACTTGCAGATAAGAAAGCGATGAACCCTACGAATCCAGTCAAGAAAACGCCGCCTAACGACCTCGGCGCGTTGTTGCGTCACTGGCGAGACCTACGCGGCATCAGCCAGTTGGACCTGTCGTTCAATGCCGGCGTCTCGCAGCGTCATATCAGCTTTATCGAAAGCGGACGCAGCGTGCCGAGCCGCCAGATGTTGCTGGATATCGCGCAGACACTCGACATCCCTCTGCGCGAACGCAACACACTGCTGCTGGCCGCCGGCTACGCGCCGATGTACGCCGACGCCGCGTGGAATGCGCAGGAAATGCAGAGCGTCACGAAAGCGCTCGGGCGAATGCTGCGCCAACACGAGCCGTTTCCGGCACTGGTCATGGATCGCTACTGGAACGTGTTGATGACCAATGAGTCCGCGCCGAAGTTTTTCAATTGCTTCATTGATATGGCGGCGCGCAAGGGGCCGCGCAACATGCTGCACCTGATATTCGATCCGGATGGAATGCGGCCGTTCGTTGCCGACTGGCAAAGCGTTGCGGATAGTCTGATTCGGCGCGTTTCTCGCGAGTCGGTGGGCCGCGTGATCGATGACCCGACGCGGGAGTTGCTTGCGGCGTTACGCGCGTATCCCGATGTGCCTGCGGACGCGCATTCCTCGCGCGTGTTCAGCGCTGATGCGGGCGCGGCTGCCGCGATGCCGGTGATACCTATCGGCTTCGTCAGGAACGGTCACGTGCTGAACTATTTCTCGATGGTCGCGAGCGTGGGGACACCGCAAAACGTCGCGGCGCAGGAGTTGCGTATCGAATGCATGTTCCCTGCGGATGATGAAACGGAAGGGCGGCATATGGAGATGCTTGATGCGCTTTCGCAGGATGGTTGACGTGGCGCGGTGATCGATTTCAGGTTGGCTGTGTTTGACCGGTTGGTGCCGCGGCAGTACGGGTTGTCGATCGGATAGGTTGGACCGGATTGAGTAGGCTCGCGGCAGGCTGCATCCGTACATCGATCAGTAGCGCAATGTGGCGACGTGCCTTGCTCGACATGGAGCGAATGCTGTTTGCGGCCGAGGGTAACCCATGTGCAATGCCCATGCGCCCGGCTCAAGTGAGTGTTCGGCGCGCAGAGCTTCAGGTCCATCGAAAAGTCCGAGCACCACTACGGTCCGTTTCGCAACGCTTACTCAATACCGTTCGGTCTGAATGACAACAAAGGAGACCACCGTGAGATTGATGGCCATGATCGCCACCCTTTTTGCCCTGGTTGCTGCGCCTGCCTTCGCCGCCGATGTCGGCTTCGAGGAGGTCAAGATAGCTAATGGCGCGGAGCCGCCGCTAACGGCCGGGATCTGGTACCCGACTGACGCGCCGGCGACACCGCACTCCTTGGACAGATTCACCCAGACTGTGGCGCCGGGCGCTCCGATCGCTGGCCATCGCCTGCCGCTGGTGGTGATGTCGCATGGCGGCGGAGGGTGGTACGGAGGCCATTACGACACGGCTCTCGCCTTGGCTCACGCGGGCTTCGTGGCGGCGGCGATCAGTCACGCCGGCGACACTTCCAATGACCAGAGCCGGGTCTTGCAATTGTGGCGCCGTCCCGCCCAGCTTCACCGCCTGGTTGACTACATGCTCGATGAGTGGCGTTGGCACGGGCGGCTGGATGCAGCCCGCATCGGCGCGTTCGGCTTTTCCAACGGCGGCTTTACCGTGCTCGTGGCCGCAGGCGGGATCCCGGACCTTGCGCAGATCGCCCCGTATTGCGACGCCCACCCGGACCATGACCTCTGCGAGGCCCTGAAGCATGCCGGCGTCGATCCCCATCTCGGCGTGGATGTTCCCGCCGGCGCCTGGGTCCACGATCCGCGCATCAAGGCCGTCGTCACCGCTGCGCCCGCGTTCGGCTTTGCCTTCGGCCGCGCAGGGCTAAGCAGCGTGCGCGCTCCGATCCAGCTCTGGCGAGCCGCCGACGATCGTCATCAGCCGCATCCCTACTACGATGAGGCGGTACGCGCCGACCTGCCCCGAACGCCCGAATATCACGTGGTCGCCAACGCAGGCCACTACGACTTCCTGCCACCCTGCGATGCGCGTCTGTCCCGAAAGATGCCCGATGTCTGCGACAGCCTGCCGGGCTTCGACCGCGCGGCGTTCCATGAGCAATTCAACGCCGACGTGGTGAAGTTTTTCCAGGCAACGCTGCGATAGGAAACTTCTCGTCTTTCGTGCGCCGGCACCGCGAGTCATGAGGTCATTGACCGTTGCCTTTCGAGAACCACGGGCGGGCGTCCCTCCATGTATGGAATGGACACCGTCCTCTCTTCGCGGACGCAGGAAGTCCGGCAGGAACGCGGAGGCCCTCCAGAACCGAACGGCATCGTTGTGCCCGAGTGGAGTCTCAACACGTCCACTTGAGGAACGGAGGGCCCAAATGAATGCTACGACATACGGTCTGGATGTTCTCTGCGGCAGGAGCCGCCAAAGACTCAGAACCTGGAAGGGGTTGGATTAGTCTTTCTGTCCAGTGTTCAGCAACCGTTCAAGCGGTTCGGGCAGCCCTTGGTTCGGCTTGACTGGCGGATGGGTGAAGCTGCCTTTCGTCGCTTTTTTAGGGCTTAGCCGGATTAGGCCCTCAAGCTGGGTAATCGCACTCGACACGCCATCGACCACCGGCACCGGCAATGCGTCACGGATCTCACGTGCAAGCCCTGCGAGTGGAGCGCCGGCGATGATGATGACGTCGGCGCCGTCGTCGTCGACCACCTGGTTACAGAGTGCCTTTAGTCTTCCGGCGTAATCCTGTTGCACGCTGCCGATATCGCGTAACGGTTCATCGAGCGCGCGGATACTGGCGAGCCGGCTCGCCAGATGACTGCGTTCGACAGTCTCGCGGTACCACGCCTTAATTCGCGGCGAGATCGCAATAATCGAGAAGCGCTGCCCGAGCATTGCCGCGGTCATGAGAGAGGACTCGGTCAGGCCGACTACCGGCACGTCGATCAGTTCCTTGATGCCCTGGAGGCCTGGGTCACCGAATGCTGCAACCACGACACCATCGTAAGTGCCATGGCGTTCGGCCGCCACGCACGCGGTCGCGTACGCGCCAACCAGTGCTTCAAGGCGTGTCTCGATGTACGCAACGCCGAACGGTGCGGTCGCGACCTCGATTTCCGTGCCAGGCGACGCACTGCGCTGCGCCTCCGCATGAATCAGCGTCGACACACTTTCTGAAATGTTGGGGTTGATCACCAGTATCTTCATGCTGCGCTCCGATATCAGAGGTCGACGAACTGCGGTTTGCCCGCGGCGAGAAAGCGGCCCCGACCGGCCTCCGGCTCGAGATAGCGGCCGCTCTCGACCAGCAGTTCGCCGCGTGACAGACAGTGCTTCGGCCAGCCTTGCACACTTCGGCCCTCATACGGTGTGTAGTCGACGTTGTGGTGCAGCGCGTCGTTGCCGATGATGACGTGCTTGAGCGGGTCCCATAGCACGATGTCGGCGTCGGCGCCGACCGCGATCGTACCCTTGCGCGGGTAGAGGCCGTACAGCTTGGCGGGGTTCAAGGACGTCAGTTCAACGAACTTGTTCAGTGACAGGGTGCCGCGGCTCACACCATCGAACAGCAGCGGCAGCCGGGTCTCGATGCCGGGGATGCCGTTCGGGATGTGCTCGAACGATACCTCTTTGCCGCCGGGCTTCTTGCCTTGCGGATCGTCGTACGAGAATGGCGCGTGGTCAGACGAGAACACACTGAAAACGCCACGCTTTAGCGCACTCCACACAGCCTTCTGGTTGGACGCGTCGCGTGGCGGCGGACTGCAAACGCACTTTGCGCCGTGATAACCGTCCTCATGGCCGAGGTCTGCGGCGGTCAGGTACAGGTACTGTGGGCAGGTCTCGGCGTAAATGTTGAGGCCGCGTCGCTGCGCCCATTCAATCTGCTCGATCGCGTCCTCGCCCGACACGTGAACGATAAGGATAGGCACGTCGACGAGCTCGGAGAAGGCAATCGCACGGTGCGTCGCCTCTCGTTCGATTACCGCCGGCCGCGATACCGCGTGATACTTCGGCGCGTGCTTTCCGGCTTCGGTGAGCTTGTCGGTCAGCCACGCGATGCAGTCGGAATTCTCCGCATGCACCATGACGAGCGCCTGGTTGCGCCGCGCTACATCCATAACCTCGAGGATCTCGCGGTCGCTGAGCTTGAGGTCGTCGTAGGTCATGTAGATCTTGAACGACGTGTAACCGGCCGCGATCAGTTCTGGCAACTCGTGTTCAAGGACCTCCGGCGTCGGATCGGAAACGATCAGGTGGAACGCGTAATCGGTGACCGCGCGACCGTTGGCGCGGCGATGGTAATCGTCGACCGCTGCCTTGAGCGACTGGCCCTTCGCCTGCGCCGCGAAGGGGATCACGGTCGTGGTGCCTCCGCACACGGCAGCACGCGTACCGGTGTGGAAGTCATCCGCCATCTTCAGCCCGTCAGGCATTGGCTGATCGAGATGGCAGTGTGCGTCGATACCGCCGGGTAACGCCAGCAGGCCGGTGGCGTCGAGCTCGCGCCTTCCTCCATCAAGATCGCGGCCCAGCGCGACGACAATGCCGTCCTTCACGCCAATATCGCAGTTAAAGCGCTCTGACGCGGTTACCACGTCAGCGTTACGGATTACCAGGTCGTACATCGTTGTCATGGCAGGCTCCTCACGCGACTTCGGAAAACAGCCGACCCCAGCCCGCGAGCCGGGTCGTATCGTAGCCGACGAGTTTCAGCGACTTCCACACCACGGCGGAAATGGTGTCGTAGAGCGGGATGCCGTGGTGCTGCTCTACCTCTGAGGCAAGATGCGCGGCGCGCAGGTTGGTACAAAAGGTAACGATCGCCTCCGGGCCGTGCATCGCGACCTCACGGATCTGCCCGCGCAGCGTATCTTCGGTTACTTCGGCAAACTGGAAGTTCACCTTCAGGCCGAGGTGGTTTTCGGAAGAGCAGTCGATGCCGTTGTCGCGGTAATTCGCGACGATCCTCTGCTGAACTTCCTTGAGGTATGGACTGACCAGACCGAATTTTTTCACGCCGGCCTTGTCCAGGATCTCGTTCAGTGCCAGCACCGACGTGGTTGCGGGGATGCCGGTCGCTTCCTCGATCTCGCGGCACAGGCGGCGGTCAGTCTCGAAACCGAGCCAGCCCGATGAAGTGCCATTCCATGCGATCACATCGACCTTCGCGTCGGCCAGCAGCCGGGCGGCCTGAATGATGTGGGTTGTGTCGAACTGGCCGAGCGCCGACTCGGACAGAGAGATCTCGGTGACCGTGAAGCGCGAGAAATGGACGCTGACACCGGGCAGCTGGGCCACCATCGCGCTCGTAATCGGTTCGAGCGCGGTGTTCGACGAGGGAGTAAGCATGCCGATCAGGACGCGTTTGCTCATGATGAAGTCAGTAGTCAGTGGTGGTTGGCGAAAAAAGCTCGGCTCAGACCGGCAGCTTGCGTTCGTAGTCGATGAGCGTCGAACAGACGAAGAGTCCTACGCCTGCAGCAGCGAAAAACATCAAGGCCAGAAAGTAAGAGCCGGTGGTCTGCACGATCAGGCCAACAATGATCGGAACGAGGATTCCGCCGATATTGCCGCCCAGGTTCATCAGCCCGCCGAGAAAGCCGATCTTGTTGCGCGTACCGAGGATGGACGGCAGGCACCAATAGAGACCGCACCAGCGCAGGAAGAACAACGTGGATGCAAGCAGCACCACGACCGTCACCGGATTCCCGACATAAGCCACCGAGAAGATCGACGCCGTGGCCGCGATGGCGGCGATAGCGAAAAGCGTTCGCATCACGCGGTTGGGCGAACCGCCGGCCGCCTTCCACTTATCGGCGATCCATCCGCCGACAAGTTCACCAACGAAGCCGCTGAAGAAGATCGCGAAACTGGCTCCGCCCATCTGCTGGATATTGAAGCCGTGTACCTTGTTCAGATAGTTCGGCATCCAGGTGAGCAAGCCGTAGAACACCGAGTTGAAGCACATCCAGCCGAAGAACATACCCCACACCGAGCGGTACCGGAAAAAATCAAGGCTACGTCCGGTGGCATGAACCGGCTCGCTGCGGTGTTCTTCCTCCAGGGCCGCTTCGAGATAGTCTGCTTCGGCCTGATTGACTGCCGGATGTTCGCTCGGGTTGTTTCGGATGTAGTACCAGGCAAACAGGCCGGCAAGCATGGTGCCCACACCGGCCACCACGAAGGAGGTGCGCCAGGATCCGAACTCGCTGATCAGCCCGGAGATGATGATCGCACCGAATGCCGCCCCCAACGGGGCGCCACCGTCAAGCAGAGTCGCCCCGCGGCCACGTTCGTGGCGCGTCATCCACATTGCGTTGAGCTTGCCGCCGGCCGGGTAGATCGGTGCTTCGGCAACCCCCAGGCCCAGTCGGGTGAGAATCAGCCCGGTCGCTGTTGAGCAGACGGCAGCAATGCCCTGAAAGAAGCCCCAGAACAAAGTAGCGCACGCGATTACGATGCGCGGCTTGAAGCGGTCAGCCAGCATGCCGCCCGGGATCTGCATGAACGCGTAGGTCCAGAAGAACGAGCTGAGAATCAGTCCCTGCATTGCAGGGGCAATATGGAACTCCTTTGCGATTAGCGGCATAGCCACGGACAGCGAGGCCCGGTCCACATAGTTGATCGAAATCAGCATCAGCATGATCAGAAAGATTTTCCAGCGTACGCCGGTCCTGACTTCGGCCTGCACGGCTGCATCTACGAGTCGCATCTGTGTCTCCTCCGTTATGCCTGAACATGGCATTGGGGTTCAGTTTTGTAGCCGGGACCACTCCCGGTCCGGTGCGCTGCATGCGCCAGAGCAGTATATGATGTCTAATTATGAATTACAAGCGTCGCAAGTACTTGAAAATTATACATATTTAATTTTGTGGATCGTCGGGCCAACCTGTAAGACAATTAAGCGAATCAGGAACAGCAACACGAAAACAGGGGCGACATGGACATGAAGTCATTACCGGCTGAGACACGCAAGCGCATCAGCCTGCGCGGCACGGGCATGTACGCCGCGATTGCGGAGCGATTGCGCGAGATGATTCTCGAGGGTGAATTGACTCCCGGCGTACATATCGACGAGAAAGGGCTGTGCGAACAGTTCGACATCTCCAGAACGCCTTTACGCGAGGCGCTCAAGACGCTGGTGACCGAAGGTCACGTGACCCATAGGCAGCACATGGGTTTTCAGGTCGCACCTATCAGCAAGGATGAGATAGCCGCCATCTTCGAAGTGCTGCATGGACTGGAGGAAACTGCTGGACGGCTTGCTGCGCAGCGTATTGACGACAAGCAGATGAAGGTGCTGCTGGAGCGCCATCGCACCATGGAGACTTATCACCGCGAGGGCAAGCGTACCGCCTACTATCGCGCCAACCAGAAAGTTCATCAGCAGATCGTCGATGTTGCCGGCAATTCCGTGCTATCCGATCTGTACGCTTCGTTGATGAGCAAAATCCACCGCGCGAGAGGTGCGGCCAATGCAGATGTGCTGCGCTGGAGCGAGTCTCTCGGCGAACACAGTGAGATATTGGACGCACTGTCCAGGCGCGATGGGGCATGCCTCTCCCGGTTGCTGCGCGAACATTCGGAACACACGGCAGCGGAAGTGATGAAAGTGCTGGAGGCCACGAGCGGCAAGTAGCGCAGGCCTGTGAAATTCGCATCGGCCGGTGCCCTGGTTTCCGGTCGTCCGCGACTCGTATCAGACTCAGCCGTCTCCGCCTGTGCAGCTGCCATCGCTGGCTCCATCAATTCGTGCCATCGGCCGCGTGGCGCCACGTTGCCGCCCCCGATAACGCGCAGGCGGCGCGCCGCACGCGCGGGTAAAAAATCGCGTGAACGCCGTCGTCGACGCGAACCCGACACGTTCGCTGATCTCGCTGATCGACATCGGCGTGTGGGCGAGCAATGTCCTCGCTTCGTCGATACGCGTTTGCGTCAGCACTTCGCTGAACGTTTTGCGTTCGGCCGCCAGCTTCCGTTGCAAGGTCCAGCGCGTGAGCGCGAGCCGTTCGCAGACGAGCGCCTGGAGGCTTTTCGGCTCGATCGCATCCACCTGTTCGCGAAGCACATCGCGCAGACAACGTTCGACCGTGGGCGAAAACCGTCCCTGCTCGCGAATGCGTTGCAGCATGTCATGCGCGGCATGCACGTGGATCTTAGAGAGCGGCGCATTGTAGACTTCGAACGCGCGATCCAATGCGGATGACTGCAACACCATCCGATTGCGCGCCTGGTCGAGTTGCACCCTCACGCTCAAAGCGTCGCTTAACACCGGGACCGCACTCATCCGTGCATCGGTGATGCCTGCGTCACGCACGCGCAGCCGCGCATCGTAAAGCCTCGCGACGCTCGCGATCAACGCGAAATTGCCCAGCGCGCTCGACGCATTGCGGCCTTCGCCCTCCAGCACATACTCGAATTCGACTTCATCGCCTTGCTCCTGCATGACGAGCCAATCGACATTGCCGATCAGGTCACGGTACTCGACATAGTTACGCAATGCATCGCGCAGCGTGGGGCTATTGCAGACGACGCCCGCCAGCTCCGGAAAAGAAAGCAGACAGTGCAACACATCGCCCTCAGGCGGGCTGCCGCGCGACATGCAGGTTTCCGCAAGCTTGAGCATCACGACGTGCTTGTCGCCGGAGACTCGCGCATCCGATGCGGCGATATCCGCCTCGTCGATGCCGATATCGCGCGTTATTTTTGCTCGATCGAAGCCCTGGCGTTCCGCTGCGTCGAGCATCAGCCGATAGATACGACCTGATACGGATTTCTGGCGCAGATTCACATTGCCTCCTCTGATTGAATCCTGTCCGCGGGTTTTCCTGACTCTGTATCGGTCAATCCTTGCACCCGTCGGTCAAGCGCGTTTTCGGCGCATCCCTAGAATTTCTTACGGCGCGTTACGGTCACCGCGAAGCGTAACAGGACACATCACGCGTCGGTAGCGCGTCGGTATCAGGGTCATCACTACGGCCAAACGGTGTTCGCGCAACGACCGGCTTCGATACGCCGGCGCGACGTGCTGCGTCGCCATCGGACCATCGACCGTGGCACTCGGGTTCGGCCGGAAGCGAGCGCCTCACGCCGCTGTCGGCAGGTCATCCCGTTTGCATACTCGCGGGATAACGCCAGCCAATACGAATCACATTACAAACAACGATCAAACGGAGCGAGATGATGAGAAGGAAGCTGACGATTCCCTTTGCCGGAACCGCGATCGCATGCGGCGTCGCGCTGGTAGTCGCCGCCTGCGGCAACGGCAGCGAAATCAGTTCCAGCCCCGCGCCGGCCGATCCCGATGCGAGCGCCGATTCGCGTGCCGCCGCCCTCGTCGCGCAGATGACGACTACCGAAAAGGTTCAGCTCGTTCACGGCGTGGGCATACCCAACGCGGGACTCGGTGGCCCGTACCCGGCCGGCGTCGCCGGGGCCGGCTATATCCCCGGCATTGCGCGACTCGGCATTCCGGGCCTTGCGATGGCCGACTCGGCCGGCGGCGTCAATGTCGCCAACTCGAATGCGACGGCACTGCCCGCGCCGGTGGCGCTCGCCGCAAGCTGGGACCCCACTCTGGCCAATGCGTACGGCGCGCGCATCGCAACCGAGTTGCGAGTACTGGGTTATGGAGAAGGCCTGGGCGGCGGTGTCAATCTTGCGCGCGAGCCGCGCAACGGCCGCACCTTCGAGTATATGGGCGAGGACCCGGTACTGACCGGCACGATGAGCGCCGCGCGCACGATCGGCACGCAGGCGCAAAAGGTCATCGCGACCATCAAGCACTACGCGATGAACGATCAGGAAACGAACCGGATGACCAGCAACTCGGTTGTCGACGAACGCACGATGCGCGAGACTGAACTGCTGGCGTTCGAGCTAGGCGTCACCCAAGGTTTGCCCGGCAACGTGATGTGCTCGTACAACCTCGTGAACGGCGTGTATGCGTGCGAAAACCCCTATCTGTTGACCACGGTCCTCAAGAACGAGTGGGGGTTCAAGGGCGTGGTCCAGTCCGACTGGACCGCAACCCATAGCACGGTCGCTTCGGCGCTGGCCGGTCTGGATGAAGAAGAGCCCGGTGATTTGAGCGGCGGAGCGTCGATTCCCGGCTTTACGCTCACGTCATACTTCGACACGAAGCTCGCGGACGCCGTCAAGGCGGGCAGTGTGCCCATGTCACGGCTCAACGAGATGGTTCAGCGCAAACTTCGCACGATGATCCGGTGGGGTGTGTTCGATTCGCCGCCGACAACCGGCGGAACCGTCGATCAGAACGCAGGCAATGCGCTTGCGCTGCAGGTCGCGCAGCAATCGGCGGTGCTGCTCAAGAACGCCGTGGCAAGCGGCGATGCGCAACCCGTGCTGCCGCTGAACGCAGCGGGACTTTCGTCGATTGTCGTGATCGGCGGTCATGCCGACGCCGGCGTACTCTCGGGCGGCGGTTCGGGCGCCGTGCCGGCCGCCGCGGGCAATGCGGTATCAGGTTGCGTATCGGCGTCCCCTCTGCTGAGCACTTGCGCGACGTGGTACAAGTCGGCCCCCCTGGCCGCGATCAAAGCCAAGGCCCCCAACGCGACCGTGACGTTCGTCGACGGCACGAACCCGGCGGCTGCGGCAACCGCCGCCGCCAAGGCGGACGTGGCGATCGTCTTTGCAACGCAATGGGAAACCGAGGGTGCGGACCTGCCGAGCCTGAGCCTGCCGAGCAACACGACCGACAGCTTTAACCAGACCTACGATCAGAACGCGCTGATTTCGGCTGTGGCGGCGCAAGCCAAACGCGTGATCGTCGTGCTCGAAAACGGCAGCCTGGTCCTGATGCCATGGCTCGGCAATGTGCACGGTGTGCTCGAATCGTGGTATCCGGGCGTTCAGGGCGGACAGGCGATTGCCGATCTGCTGTTCGGTGACGTGAACCCGTCCGGCAAATTGCCGATCACGTTCCCGGTACAGGACTCCGACCTTCCGCAACAGACGATCTCGGCAACCGACACCACCGTCACCTACAGCGAAGGGCTCCTGATGGGCTATCGCTGGTACGACGGCAAGCAGATCGCACCGTTGTTCCCGTTCGGGTACGGCTTGTCCTACACGAGCTATAGCTACTCGGGACTCGATACGCATGCGGATGCCAGCGGCAATGTGACTGTGACCTTCACCGTCAAGAATACCGGCTCGCGTGTCGGCTCGGAAATCGCCGAAGTCTATGCCGCGCTGCCGAGCGGTTTGGGCGAGCCGCCCAAACGCCTCGTCGGTTGGGAAAAGGTCGCGCTGCAGCCGGGGCAGTCTCAGCAAGTCAGCGTATCGATTGCGCCGAAGCTGCTTTCCACATGGGATGCCACCAGGCACGCGTGGAAGCTTAACAACGGTGCGTATCAGTTGATCGCTGGAGCGTCCTCACGAGACCCGAACGCGTTGACCGGTTCGGTCACGATAGCGGGGCATTGACCGTGCTGCTGCGGCCGCGGTGGGTTGCTCGGGTGGCGTGAGTGGCTTGAGCAATCCGAGTGGTTCGAGCGGTTCAAGTCGATGCGCAGGCCTGAGCCGTCTCGAAGCGGGGTACGGATGTTGGCGGCCGTACCCCGTGCTTGCGAATGGGTGCGCTTCGAGCTGATCTGCACGAAAATGCCTACGTGGCACTTGGGGAAAACGAGGCTGTCGCCCGACGACGCAGGAAAGCCGTCTCGCATCCAGACGTCGATTCCCAAAAGCAGATGCTCGGCGCACCAGCCCAGTTGCCGCCACGACTCGACCACATGTACGAACTTGCAACCCGATGACTCAAGCCAACGACTAACAGCCGCCCCCAACGATTCCACGCCACTCACGCCGCATACTTCCAACCGGACAATGCGCCGCACCTCGCATATCCACAGAAAAATTATGCCCACTTCAAAAGAATGTGCTAGAAAATAACAATTGCACGGGGCACAACCAAAAGCCGCACGGGGCCAGCGAGCAAGCGATCTTAGGCTTTCAAAAATCTTAATCGGCCGCGAGGTGGATCATGAGAATAAAAGCGCTGTTAGGGTGCGGGGTGACGACGGTCGCGTCGATGCTCACGCTGCAGTGTGGCTTCGCATGGGCCGACGGCCCCGAAGCCGCGTATGCCGCGGACGAAGCGCCGACTGGGTCGCTCAGTCCGGACGAGTATCAGGTCAATGCCGACGGCATGAACGAAGACCCGAAGGCGAAGATGTCGGACGTGGCCCGCGCGTATCGCAATGGCTATATCAATCGCGGCAAGGAAGATCAGGCGGGTTACGACGCGATGATCGACTCGCATAACCACGGCCAGCGGCACCCCACGAATACGCAGGTTGCGCGGGTGGATGTGCCGCCGTTGCCAGCCGGGGTCCCCGAAGACGACAACTCGAAGTACACAACCATCCCGCCGCAACCTCGCCAGTACGCGCAGCGCCCGGTAGCGCAGCCGCGTCAGGTGCCGCAACCGCCGCCGCAGCAGGTCCAATATCGGCAGGCTTATCAGGAGCCGCAATACGCGCCGGCTATGCCGATGCAGTATCAGCAGATGCCCGAGTATGCACAAGCGCAGCCGCAGCCGATCTATGCCGAAAGTCAGCCGGTCTATGTGCGGCAGGAATACGCACCGCCGCCCGTCCAGTATGTCCCGGTCTATGCACAGCAGCAGTACGAAGAGATGCCCGTAGTGGAAACCGTGGTCCAGCCCGTTGCGCCGCCGGTCGCCTATCAGATGTATCGGCCACCGGTTTATTGGGGTGCGCCGCGCGTGTATGCATACCGGGCGCCGGTGATGAGCTATCGCATGTGGCGGTAACGTGTCGCCTGCTTGCTGAACTAAGCTAAGGAGGCGGCGTCGGCAGGGAAGGCGCCGGCCGGAAAACGCGGAAAACAATTTGCGGATTTCGAATATGCCAGGCGGCAACGCTCCTCGTGAAGCGATGCCGCCGGGTCATGAATCGAATCGGTGGCGGCGTGCTGGGGATCAAGCGCCGCTGCTGCTCCTCGTCTGCACCGTCAGCCTGTTCGATACCGACCTGACTCCTCGAACCGACCTTGCGGCGTTGCCAGCCCGCTGGATCTGCGAGCGCTGGGGCACGCGGCCGGTCAACGTCACGACGCCGTGGCGCACCTGCACATGAATAGCCGACGAATTCAGCCCCGTTGTACGTGTGAACGCACGGCGAACGTCGCGAAGAATCTGGCTGTCGGATCTCGCTCGCGACGATGACGATGATGACGGCGACGACGACGGCGACGCCGCCTTCATTGGCGGGCTTTGCGTAGGCGCATCGTTCTGCATGCCACCGGCGGTCTGCGCATCAGCGTAGGTTGCGCAAATCGCAATGGCCACGGCGGCCATCGCGCCGATCATTCTTCTCGCGCCGTTTGTCTTCACTGTTCCTCCTTTGCCGGGTTTCCGGCGTTTGCCGTTCAAGCTGCGTGGTGCCAGCGAGGGCGAGGCAACGAAACACGATGCCGCCTCGAGAAGCGTATTCGATCGCCGCTGTGATTATATGCCGCGATGGCGGCATCAACGGGGGCTTCGCGGTTTTGCCGAGTGGCCGTTGTTTGTCGCAGACGGCGCGGAATGGACGAGCCGCCACCGCGAAGCCGCGGCCCGGTTGGCCGGCGCGGGCTGCCCACGACACCACCGCGAACGCGCTGCGCGGTGGCTTGCGATGAGCGTCAGGTCCCAGTGGGATGCCCGAGCGATTGCAGAAGCCTCGCCAGATTCTGCGGCTGAATGTGGATGATCCCGCCGCGTGGACTATCAATGTCCGCTATGAGGGCGAGCGAGAGCGAGACCGTCACTGGAAGGACGAACAAGCCTCGGCGCAGTCTTCCCTTGGCGCCGTAACCCTGCACGGTGCAGCCGAGCAGGGCGATCACGATCATCAGTACCCAGGCTCCGATCGGAATGCGGTTGATGCGCGCGGCCTCGGAGTAGTCCTGAGAATTGAGTACATCGTTCATCCCGCTTGTGACGAGGGCGGCGATGGGTGTCGGTTTGTCTTTCGCCACCTGAGTCGCCAGCCGCCAAAGCTCGGCTTGCACTTGTGCCGTCTCGCGGCCGATGCGCGTAAGCTCATCGGGATTGCGCGTGTAATAGTCGGCCAGTCTCAATTGCGTATAGCGGACCAAAGCTGCCTTCATCTGCGCACTGATGGGAGCGTCCGTCAGATCGGCTCGCGCATATTGGGTGCCGATAGCGTTGGCTTCGCTTTCCTCGAGACTTTTGCGCTGGTCGTAGCGGTTGACCGCCATCGAAAGACTGAAGCCGATCAGCAGAGCGAGCAATGTCAACGTCGATGTTTGCACCACGCTGAAATCGTCGCGTTCTTCTTCGGGCAGTGGCGCTCGGTGTCGGAGAATAAATGCGCCAATGGCCATTGCGGCGACCAGAAGCACGAGAAGCGAGATAAACAGAACGGTCGGGTAGTCGACAATTACTGCCATGCGTTGCCTCCATTGATAGAGTTTCCTCGACCAGCCGCGTCGGCCTGCGGCCGGCGCGGCGGACGCAAACGTGTCCGCAGCCCGGTCGCCGATGGCATACGCAAAACCACCGCCGTGACACGCTATTGCTCGCTTAGAACCTGCTCGATAACCTTGACGAATTGCTCCACCGGTTGCCCGCCGGTCACGAGATATCGACGGTTGAAGATGATGGCGGGCACGGACTGGATGCCCATTTCCTGATTGTTGTGTTCTTCCGCGCGCACCTCGTCGGCATACGCGCCGCTCGTTAGTACGTCACGTGCTTCGGCGGCGTCGAGTCCCACGGATTGCGCGGCTTCGATCAGCACATCGTGATTGCTCGGGTCTTTGCCCTCGGAATGATAAGCCCGCAGCAGGGCGAGCTTGAGCGGCAACTGCATGTTTTTGATGCCGGCCCAATGCAGCAGGCGGTGCGCATCGAACGTGTTGTAGACCCGCGTGCGCGGGCCGAAGTCGAAACCGACGCTCGCGCCGCGCTCGCGGATCATGGCCTGCGTCTCCGCGATTTGCGCCGGCGTGCGGCCGTACTTCTTGCCGAGATAGTCGACAATGGCCTCGCCGTCCGGACCCATCTGCGGGTTCAGCTCGAACGGATGCACGGTGATCCGGGCGTCGACGCTGTCTGCAAGACGCGCTAGCGCGAGTTGCAGCGAAGAGAGGCCGACAGCGCACCACGGGCACGCGATATCGGAGACAAAATCAATGGTGAGCGCTTGTTTCATTGCTGTCCTTACGGGAATGACACGTTGCGCGACCCGCATGAGGCGGGCGCAGCAGAGGCCGACAGCGTAGCCTGAATCGGCAACTCCTGCAGGATCGCATGTTTCTTGCTGATTGGGTGCAAGGACCACTGAATTGGACCGCAAGAGCCGGAGTGTTTTGTTTGCACCGCGCCCGTACACTGGTTCCATCCAACCACATTCCAGGAGCCGGCTGCGAGTGCAGCCGCCACGCAAGTATGAGTTCATCTATAGCGAAGACCCCCGTCGCCACGATGCCCGGGACGATCGCGCAACGCATCGACGCGTTGGACTGGCCGGGCATCGAACAGGATCTCGACCTGTACGGATGCGCCGCCGTGCCGCAACTCGTGACGCTGCCCGAATGCGACGCGCTGGCAGCGCTCTATTCACGCGACGATCTGTTTCGAAGCCGGGTCGTCATGGCGCGTCACGGCTTTGGGCGCGGCGAATACAAGTACTTCGACTATCCGTTGCCCGACATGATTGGCCGATTGCGCACGGCCATGTATCCGCATCTGGTGCCGGTGGCGAACCGGTGGAACGACGTGATGGGCATCGATGTGCGTTATCCGCCGAAGCACGCGGATTTCATCGAGCGTTGCCATGACGCCGGACAGGTCCGTCCGACCCCGCTGATCCTGCAATACGGCGAGGGCGATTACAACTGCCTGCACCAGGATCTCTACGGCGAACATGTGTTTCCGCTTCAGGTCGCCATTTTGCTGTCGGAGCCGGGGCGGGATTTTACCGGCGGCGAGTTCGTCATGACGGAGCAGCGTCCGCGGATGCAGTCGCGCGCCGAGGTGGTGCCGCTCACGAAGGGTGATGCGGTGGTGTTCACGGTGAACAGCCGGCCGGTAGAGGGAACGCGAGGCCCATATCGCGTGAAGCTGCGGCACGGCGTGAGCCGGTTGCGCTCGGGACGGCGGTATACGGTGGGTGTCATTTTCCATGACGCGCTGTAAGTTGGTCGCAACGCCGTCACGCTGAACCTGCGTGACGGCGAAAATCGACGCGTCAGGACGCGAGCGATTGCGGGCCGCCATCGTCTGCGTTGCTTGATGTGGGACGAGTGACATGAGCCGCATGGGCGGCATCTCGTTCGCCAGCCCCCGCCGCCGGCTTTGGCGAATTCCGCAACCCGCGTCACAATCGGGTAACCGAGCGCCGACCGACATCATGGAAAACCTTCTCAAGAAACTCGACCTCACTTCGCTGCGCCTGTTCGTCGCCGTCTGCCAGGAGCGCAACATCGCGCGGGCGGCCGAGCGCGAGTTCATCGCGTCGTCCGCCGTGAGCCGGCGCATCGCCGAGATCGAGGCGATGATCGGCTTGCCGGTGATCCAGCGCCAGTCGCGCGGCATCACCGTGACGCCGGTCGGCGAGACCGTGTTGCGCTACGCGCTGGCGATCATCGGCAACATCGAGCAGATGAGCGCGGAGTTGTCGCGCTTTTCGTCGGGCGCGAAAGGACGCGTGCTGGTGGTCGCGAATCTGTCGTCGATCGTGCAGTTTCTGCCGGAAGACGTGGCCGCGTTCGGGCGAGCGTTCCCCGAGGTGTCGATCGAACTGGAAGAGGAGAACAGCGCCGACGTGCTGCGTATCGTCGACGAGCACGGCGCGGACTTCGGCATCTGCAATCCGGTCGCCGGCAGCGAAGCGTTCGAGCAGGTGCCGTACCGGCAGGACCGGCTCGCGGTGTTGGTGCCGGGCGGCCACCGGCTCGCCGGCGCGCCGCGTGTGGCGTTCGGCGAGTTGCTCGAAGACCGCTTCGTCGGACTGCGCAGCGAGAGCGCGCTCACGCGTCTGCTCGAGCAGGAGGCGGGTAGTGCGGGGCGGCAGCTCGACGTGAGGATGCGCGTCAGCAGTCTCGACGCGCTGTGCCGGATGGTGCACGCCGGGCTCGGCATCGCGATCGTGCCCGAGCAGGTCGGGCTGCTGTACGTGAATGCGCTCGACGTGCGGCTGCTGTCGTTGACCGATGCATGGGCCGTGCGCCGCCTCATCATGATCTTCAAGGCGCGTGAGCAGTTGAGCGCGAGCGCGGCGGCGTTGGTCGGGTTTCTCGGCAATCAGCCGTAGCGCGCACCCGCGAGGCGGCGCATCGCAACTCATCGCATCCCCTAGGCTCCCGGGCATTCGCCAAACGAGACGGCAGCGTTGCCGCACCGGCACTTCGGCATCGGCCTTGCGCGCCGTATAGTAAGCGCGAAGGAGGATGCATTGATGAGCGACACGATTCGTCTGGACGGCCGCGTGCTGTACCTGTCCCAAGACCCCGCAGTGATCGACGCGCAACTCGCCGGCAGTAATTTCACGCGCGCCACGGCGGGCCCGCTGCGCGATAACGTGTCCACCGACGAGATCACGCCGGTCACCGTGATGCTCACCTATGACGAGCGCCTCGGCCAGTATCCGTATGTCGGCTTCAAGACGGGCGAGCGCATGCCGATCGGCCGCAATGCGGTGAAGGACGGCGGCTTCCAGGTGACGGTGGCGGGCAAGCGCTACGGCAAGGGCTCGTCGCGTGAATCGAGTCCGCTCGCGGAACTGTCGGCGGGCATCCGGCTGATCGTCGCGGAGAGCTTCGAGCGGATCTATCAGCAGAACTGCGACAACATCGGCATTCTCACGACCACCGATTTCTCCGTGCTCGATCGTCTGATCGCAGGCGAAGCGGTGCCGATCGACGAGTTTCTCAAAGGCCGCGACGCGCTCACGCAGCAGATCATTCGCAGCGGCGGGTTGCTGGCGTACAGCCGCTTCGCGGACTGGCCCGCGCCGCGTGTGCGCGATCGTGCAGACAATGACGCGCAAGCCGCCGAGCCCAGGACGCTGGTCGAGAAGATCATCGAGCGCCACTTGCACCCCGGCATCGCGCACGCGCAGCGCGGCGATGGCGTGTTCATCGCCGCCGACTGGCGCTTCAGCCACGATTACTTCACCGGCATGTGCGCGCATCTGATGCATCGCGCGTTCGGCAAGCCCGCGCCGTTGCACGCGCCGGATCACATCATCGCGTTTCAGGATCACCTGGTGCTGGCGCCGCAGAGCATTCCGCACGCGCGCGACGGCCTGTTGCCGGGCGTCGCGAATCTGATGGAAGGTCACGCGTCGTTCTCGCGCGACTACCCGGTGCGCTCGCACGGCGCGCTCGACACGATGCCGGGTTCCGAAGGCATCTGTCACGCGCTGATGGCCGAGCAGTATGTGTTGCCGGGCGAGGTCGCGTGCGGCACCGATTCGCATACGCCGCATTCGGGCGCGCTCGGCTGCCTCGCGTTCGGCGCGGGTGCGACCGACATCGCCAATAGCTGGGTGACGGGCTACGTGCGTTGCAAGGTGCCGCAGACGCTACGCATCGAGATCGACGGCAGCTTGCGCGACGGCGTGACCGCGAAGGACGTGGTGTTGCATCTGCTGCACATGGACGCGATCCGCTCGGGCGGCGCGATCGGCCTCGTGTTCGAATACGGCGGCGCGGCGGTGCGCGCGATGTCGATCGACGAGCGCGCGACCTTGACCAACATGGTCGCGGAGCTGGGCGGCTTCACCGGCATCGTGGAGCCGGACGAGCGCACGGTGGCGTTTCTGAAGGAGCGGCGCGGCGTCGATTTCACGCTGGAAAGCTGGATGAAAAGCGACCCGGGAGCCGCCTATCACGACACGATCCGTATCGACGCCGGCGCGATCGAACCGATGCTCGCGCGTCCGGGCGACCCCGGCAACGGCGTGCCGGCACCGCAACTGGAAGAAGACGTGGCGATCAATATCGCGTACGGCGGCTCGTGCACGGCGGGCAAGCGCGAGGACTTCGATTTCTATCACGAGGTGCTGCGCTGGGGCGTCGGGCAGGGCATGCGTGTGGCCGACGGCACACGTCTTTACCTGCAATTCGGGACCATGGCGGTGCGCGCGTATTGCGAGGAACAAGGCTATTTGCCGGTGTTCGAGCGTGCGGGCGTGACGCTCGTGATGCCGGGCTGCGGGTCGTGCGCGAATTGCGGGCCTGGTCAATCCGCCGACGCGAGCGACGTGACGATCAGTGCGATCAACCGTAATTTCCCGGGCCGTTCGGGGCCGGGCAATGTCTGGCTCGCGAGTCCGTACACGGTGGCGGCGAGCGCGCTGGTCGGAAAAATCACCACCTTCGAACAATTGAAGCGCGCTCGCGGCTAGAATGCTGGCCGGACCCTGGGGGCCGGCATGGTGGTGCGTGCGTCGCGCGAAAGTACCAAAGGCCGGCACCCGACCGGCCTCGGCGAGGCTCAGTTTTCGCCGGCATTACGAGCAAGTGGCTTGCATGGGGCTGGAGTAAGCGCTAAAGCGCTAACTCCGGTCGACATACGGGTTGCATGGGACCGGAGTAAGCGCTAAAGCGCTAACTCCGGTCGACACAGGAGACAGACAACATGGCATCCCCAGATCACGCGGGCTCCGTCGCGCGCGGCGGCCGCGACGCGGCGTACCCGGCCACGACAGCCAATTCGGCAGCCGGCGCGGCCAACACCGCCTCACTCGACGCCGGCAGCATTTCGGCACGCCTCGACCGGCTGCCCGCCACGCGCTCCATCTGGAAGCTGGTGGTGCTGCTGAGCCTCGGCTTCTTCTTCGAACTCTATGACCTGCTGTATTCCGGTTATGTCGCGCCGGGCCTCGTCAAAAGCGGGCTGCTGACCGCGACCACACACGGTCTGTTCGGCTCGACCGGCGTGGTGAGCTTCATCGCCGCGTTGTTCAGCGGGCTCTTTATCGGCACGATCGCGTGCGGCTTCCTGGCGGATCGCTTCGGACGCCGCGCCGTGTTCACCTATTCGCTGCTGGGGTACACGGCGGCCAACGTCGTGATGGCCTTTCAGGAAACTGCCACCGGTCTTAACTTCTGGCGCTTCGTTGCCTGTGCGTGTGGAATTAGGGGGGTTAATACTGGACCCTCTACCTTTGCTGTCGGCCACGTCGGGGGAAAAAACAGAATTTTTAACCCCTCGTTGTTTCGGGGAATTCAAGCTTTGTGATTTCATAGTGTGAAATTCGATGCTATGCTGCACCGCACTTCTAAATGAAAGTCTAAGAAGAGCGGCAGTGATTTCCCAAGCTCAATAGCAGTTCACAAGCCGTGAATAGCGTCGGACATCCGACTATCTGGAAGCTGATCATTTATGAGCACAACAAATTTAGATCCAAGCACCTGCATCGTCGATGCAGGTGCAATTTCGGCACGGTTAGATAGATTGCCGCCTACCCGGACCATTTGGAAGTTAGTTATCCTCTTGAGTCTGGGATTTTTCTTTGAACTCTACGACCTGCTCTACACCGGTTACGTGGCGCCGGGGTTGGTTAAGAGTGGCCTCCTGACAGCCACGACTCACGGCCTTTTCGGTACCACCGGAATCGCGAGCTTTATTGCTGCATTGTTTGCAGGCTTGTTCGTTGGCACCATCGCGTGCGGATTCCTCGCTGACAGGTTCGGACGGCGCTCAGTCTTTACCTATTCGTTGCTTTGGTACGTCGCAGCAAACGTCATTATGGCGTTTCAGCAATCAGCTACCGGTCTGAATTTCTGGCGCTTCGTTGCAGGAGTTGGCATCGGCGTGGAACTGGTGACGATCGGCACATACATCTCCGAACTGGTGCCCAAGGATATTCGCGGACGCGCGTTTGCGTGCGAGCAGGCAGTCGGATTTACGGCAGTGCCGGTGGTGGCATTTTTGTCTTACCTGCTCGTGCCGCGTACATTCCTCGGCCTGGACGGCTGGCGCTGGGTCGTGTTGATCGGCGCGCACGGTGCAGTCTTTGTCTGGTGGATTCGTCGAGCATTGCCGGAAAGCCCGCGTTGGCTCGCACAGCAGGGACGTCTGGCAGATGCGGATCGCGTGATGACCGAACTTGAAGCGAAAGTGCGCAGCGAATACGGCCGCGAGCTGCCGCCGCCCGCGCCGCCGGTGCCGGTTGCGCCGCGCGGCAGCTTCCGCGATATGTGGGTGCCGCCGTACCGCAGCCGCACGGTGATGATGACCCTCTTCAACATCTTCCAGACGGTGGGCTTCTACGGATTTGCGAACTGGGTACCGACACTGCTCATCAAGCAGGGCATCACGATTACGACGAGCCTGATGTACTCGAGTGTGATCGCCTTGGCTGCGCCAGTAGGTCCGGTTATTGGGCTTTTCATCGGCGACCGCTTCGAGCGCAAGACTGTGATTGTGGTGATGGCTGCCGTGAATATTGTCTGCGGGCTGTGGTTCAGCCAGGCATCGGGCGCGGTGCTGCTGGTGAGCCTCGGGGTGTGTCTGACGCTTGCCGGCAATATCATTTCCTACAGCTTCCATGCCTACCAGACCGAACTCTTTCCAACCAGCATTCGCGCGCGCGCGGTAGGGTTCGTTTATTCATGGAGCCGTTTTTCGGCGATCTTCACAGCTTTTCTGATTGCCTCTGTCTTGAAGCAGTTTGGCACCACTGGTGTTTTCGTCTTTATCGCTGGGGCGATGCTGATCGTAATGCTGGCAATCGGGTTGATGGGGCCGCGTACGAAGGGTATTGAGCTGGAAAAAATATCTCAGTAACTTGGAGAGACGAGTCTGTGAGAAGGCTGCTTACAGCGGCCGTAATAATCGCTCCCAGTAATTGACAGCGCAGTCTCCGCGAAACAATTGAACTACACCCGGTTCATACCATCGCCGATCATGGTCGATGCAAAACCAACAGAAATCGTTCGAGTGGCTGCTATCTGGCTGGACCATCAACATAGCGAGCTCAGTCAGCGGACTTAGCACGGCCCTGCGAATGGCTGGCGGCCGGCTCCTAAGCTTTGCCGCGAGCGCGATTTCGCGCGCTTTGGTCTTCTCTATCTTGCACTTTGTAGATCTTGCCAAGAAGCTGGGGTGGAACGTCAACGTTCCTCCGACCTTGCTGTCGCTGGCTGGGGCCGGCACCGTCTTCGGCGCCCTGTACTGGGTGCTGAGCAAGTGGGCTTGGAAATGGTACGGCGTCGACATATGGCTGAAGGTCCCCGACCTGTCGGGCACCTGGGATTGCTTGGGCAAAACGCTCGCTCCGGATGGAACGACCAAGTTCGACTGGCTTGCCGAAGTGCAGATTGTCCAGTCCTGGGACAAGCTCCGGATCCGCTTGACCACCAAAACCTCCGGGTCGAACAGCATCTCCGCCGCACTCGCTCACGACAGCGTTGACGGCGTCGCGCTGTTATATCACTACCGGAACGACCCCCAGCCGGAGGCCGCAGAATTGAAAGCCCACACCGGATGCTCCGTCATGACGGTCGCCAAGGATCTTAAGTCCGCAACCGGCGAGTATTTCACTGGCCGTGGTCGTATGACCTTCGGCACGATGACCTGGACGAAGAGGAACTGATGACCACCGATATCGACAAGCGTCTTTCGCAACTCCGGCAACGGCGTACCGGTAGCTCCATTACGACGGAGTCTCTTTCTCGCGCGGACTCGGTCCACGCCGGTATTGCCGAAGATGCGGCGGGCCCCGAGTCTTGGGAGACACGCGGAACATCGAGTCAACGCTGGACGAAGTATGCGATCGGCGCGATGGAGGCGGTAGGCAAGACGTACACCAAGGTCAGCAGTAGTCACTGCCGACCGAGTGGCGGATCAACTGCGTGATCGCCAAGACACCGCCGGCGTCAAGGCCGAATTCAAACTGCAGGGCTCCGTGCCACTGGACGTCCACATCAGGCGGGTCAGCGACGTTGCATCTCAACAGAAATTCCGACTTGCGGTTGTCAGACCACCAAGCAGATGCGACATGTCGACAAGGTGCTGGGCAACTAGGTGGCGAACCTCGCCTTGGCACTGCCATGTCCCATACACGGCAAGCAGAGCCGTACCCAGCGCTTCCTTCCGTTGTTTCTCAAAGAGGCGTGGCCAGATGATGACATTGACGTTATCTGTCTCGTCTTCCACGGGTAACAAAAAGCACGCCCTTTGCTGTGCCCGGGCGCTGACGCACGGTAACCAGCCCGCAACCCCGTGCGAGCCGCCCGTCCCGATAGCTTGAGTGTGTCGCCGCATACTTCAGTTCGAAGTGCGCGCCCTTGCCGCTACGCGTCGGGGGAAAGTGCTCGCCGTCAACGCAGGTTACCTCGAACGTGTTCTTCCCATCGTCATGAACGACCGAGTAAATTCCCGAAACCTTCACAATTTCGCCGGGCTTATATGAGTTGTCGCCTGCCATCGTCTTCTCCTTAAAAGTTGCCGGGAGCCGACCCGCAGCAAGTGGCATTCCGGGCTCCCTGGTTTGAGTTCGGTGACTAGGGCGGACGGGCAAGGGGGCGCCACGTTCCATCAGTACTGCAGAGAAAAACCAGCACTCAAAAGCCAACTACCGGAACTTCGTTCCGGCGACAGCAGAGGCCTCGATACATCATATAAATGTGGCGCCATTTTTGAGGCACCTTTCAGCCGCAGGTAGCCGGTAACCAGTTACATATCGGTTCCGGCTCGGTTATCCCGCCGTCGTGCGGGCCGGGGCAGTGCAAAGGTATTTGCGCATTACACCTGGTGTAGCAGGCGGTTTGTCAGCCCCACCCCCTATAACAAACCTGCAGGGGCGAGACGCGTCGGCGAGTTCACAAGCCCCGTCGATATCGCGATTTCGCGCCCCGATGAACTGCGCTCCGTACCTCGGCTCGGCGCACTGCGCATCAGCATCAGCTACCCAATAGTGCCCGCACCTGCCCGTAGTCGTCGCCCTCCCAGGGGCGCGAATCTGGCGGAAAGGTGTGCGAATAGCGCAAACCCTCGGGGAATACAGAAGATGGTTACAAGGAGTGAATCATGAAATCACGGTTGATGGTCGTGCTTGCTGCTGGCGGATTGCTGGTCATGCCGGGTCTCGCAAACGCCCAGGACACGATGCCGGCGCCGCAGGCCCAGCAGCAGCAGAACCCCGCTACGCCGGCCGCGTCCTCTGACATGAACTCGCAGTCGTATGGTGGAGTGCCCGCCACAAACACACAAAGCGGCAGGCGCGCCGCAGAGAAGTGCAGGTTGGACCCGCAATGCAATATCTTCTTCGGTAGCTGAGCGATTTCTGCGCTGTGCATCGTCTCCTCAAGTAGACCTGTAGGTGCTCCCGGCCGCCGGCTGCCTGAAGCACCAGCGGTTATCGTGTCGGCGGGAAGCCCCTGAGGGTCGTCCCAATTTATAACAACGACGGCCCTAAGCAGACA